>NZ_JACHTO010000001.1:0-150614 GCF_020135895.1 Campylobacter sp. 2457A
AGATCATTTGTAAAAATTAAGATTTTTAATTTTAAAAAATATGATTAAAATAACTAAGATGTAGAAGTTACTTTGTATGATGCTTAAATTTTATTTTTAACTAAATTTTAGAACACTCTGTTATTTTTCCATTGTAGATGAGTGATTGTTGATTAAAATTGCTAAATTTAGGAATATGAGCATATCCACTTAAAGGATCAATCACTATGCAAATTTGACGTTTGTATTTGGAAGTTAAGCGAATGATGCAATTTTTGCCACTTTTTGCTAAATTTTTATCATAGAGGCTTTTGGAATTTTTAAGCGGAGAATATAATCTTCCCATTTCATCAAAAACAATTCTTGTCGAACCGCTACAAGATCCTTTAAATTCAACTTTTTCTATATCGAAAGTTTTAAAAATATTAAATCTTTTGGTTGCTTTTTCATCATCCTTATCGATCACTCCGCTTTGTCCTGAATTCATGAGTTTTTTAGGATTTAAGATATCTATGGCAATTTCTCTATCAATATTGATATCTGTTTTACCTAAATTTGCATTACCATCGCCATTTTTATCTAAAAAAATAGTATAAGTTTGCTCATAATCAGTCGCTGCAGATTTGATAAAATAGAGTTGCCATCTGCTTTTATACCATTCTCTTTTGGCCACTGCTAGATCTGAATTTCTAAAGCTTTCTTGTATCATAGCTAAATTTCTAAGATAATTGATATCGTTAAGAATTTGTTTTGCACCCAAAATCGATCTGTCTTGTTTTATATTGATTTTAACTATAGAAATAACAATGCCTAAAATAAAAATAATCAAAACAAGTTCTAAAAGAGTAAAAGCCCTACTTAAAGCTTTTGATTTGATATTTTTTTTCAAATTTACCTAACTTGACTTTGATTATTTTTTGATTTTTATCATCTTCTTTATCATTTTTTATAGCACTTAAATAAAAAGTATTGCTATCTTTAATCCCATAAAACTTTAATCTTTTTTGCAAGGCATCAGAAACTCTGATCGCAAAAATATTTTGCTTTTTTAATTCTTGACTTAATTCTTTGGCAAAATGGTAATTGTTTGCAAAATTTCTTTTAGGATTTGAAACTATATAATATAAAAATTGATTTCCTATAATGACAAAATAGCAAAATAGCAAAAAAATAACTGTGCATTCTATAAAAATTTTATATTTCAATCTAAACACAGGCAATCTTACGCGATAGCTTTCCATAAGAGTTTTTATCATCAAAGGGGTGCAAATAACACAAAATGGAAGAAAATCTTCCAAATAAAGTTTTTGCCTTAAAGAAAGCAAGGAGCAAAAAATAAAAGTAATACTCATCAAAAACCAAAGCAAGCTTTTTTTCTCTCTAAACATCAAACGATAAATAACATAAAAAAAATAAATAAAAACAAGCGGAGAAAAACAAGCGGAGAAAATTCCTAAAGTATCCAAAAAATACCCTCTTGGACGTCCACTTATATCAAAGCCGTAAAAACTGATATTGATCCCAAAAAGTATCAAAGATAAATTCAATAAAAGAAAATCTTTTTTATAAATTCCAAAAAAGAAAAAGGTTAAAAATAAAATATTAAATGATTTATCCACACACAAAGAAAGGATCAAAAGAAGATAAAAAAGCCATTTTTTCTCATACTCGTAAGCACAAAGTATTGCTAATGTTAAAGAAATAACTATAGCGGCCTCATTGACCAATAAAGCACTCGCAACAGTGCCAGGAAGTAAAATAAAAAGCAAAAGCGAAAGAAAGGTATCAAGAGGCGTTTTGGTATATTTTTGTGCTAATTTATAAAGTAAAAAACAACTTAAAAAATGAAAAAACAAAATAGGAAATCTTAAGCCAAAATCATTTTGACCCAAAATAAAAGTTCCAAAATGAGTCAGATAATAAAGCAAATCATGCGAAAAAAATAAAAGAGAATTTCTTTCTCCAAAATAAATTTCAGCCTCATCGCTACTGATACTTAAAGTAGAAATTCCATAAAAAAGGGCTAAAAAATCAAAGATCAATAAAATAATAAAATGCGTTTTTTTGACTTTTTTCATGAATTTAATTCTAGCAAATTAATCTTAAATTATAAATTTAGCTTAAAATTGATACTATGCTTAGTTTAATCAAGCTATATATAAATTTTAATTCACCTAAGGTTAAAATGCAAATTGTCACTCAAATTTATACAAGCAGTATTGAAATCAAAAAATCCACTTTTTTAGCTTTTCTTTGTCCTTATGAACATTTTAAAACACTTTTAAGCAATTTAAAACAAGAGCATCCAAAAGCTGTGCATTTTGTCTATGCTTATAGATATTTAAATGATTTTAATCAAATCGTAGAGGATAAAAGTGATGATGGCGAACCCAAAGGAACCTCTGGAATGCCTTCTTTAAATGTTTTAAGAGGTTTTGATCTGATCAATACAGCTGTCATTGTGGTAAGATATTTTGGCGGGATAAAACTTGGTACAGGAGGACTTGTAAGGGCATATAGTGATGCTGTTAATGAAGTGATCTGTCATTCAACTTTAATGCCTTTTGAAATTAAAGAAAAAATTGAAATTGCTATCAATATAAAAAATCTTGGACGCTTGGAGCATTTTTTAAATTCAAACGCTTTAAAATTTCAACGCGATTTTATAGATGAAAGAGTGATTTTGAGTTTTTATGTTAGCAAAAATGAAAAAGAAAAATTTGAGGTATTTTGTAAAAATTTTACACCTCTAGAAATACAAAGACAATAAAGCCCCATGAATGGGACTTTGATTAAATTGCACTTAATAAATCATTCAAAAGAGAGCTATTCTTTTGTTCATTCTGATTTAAAAGATCATTATGCACACTTGCACTTTGAGATCTTAAAGAAAGATCCCCTTCATTTTGTCTAAAACGATAAGCATAAACATTTGAATTTTGAGCGTATGTGCTTAAAGAATGATTTGAATTTGAACTCTCATTGTTTATTTTAGAATCCAAATTCTGCGAATTTTCATTCTCACCTAATCTGTCTAAAAGACTTGTGAAATCAGAATTAGAAGAATAATCCTCAACTTCTTTATCCACTTTTTTATACTGACCACTGATAGCATCGTATTCATACGAGCTTATGGTTTTGTAACCTACTTGCATAACTTTCTCCTTTCAAAATATGCAAAAATTATGCAAGCAAAAATCGTTCCTTTTAAAAATCAATCGTGATGAGTTGGGACATACTCCACATCAATTTCGCGATTTGCTATGAAATTTTCTTTAGCTTTTTTGCAGTTTTCATCACGCATTTTTCGGTATTCATTGCGTATAGTAATTTCTTTATCGCTTAAAGGTCTATCCTCTAAAAAGCTGATGTGAAAATAGGTATCATCAGGCTTAGAATAAGTCTTATAAAAATCGATATAATCAAAATAATCTTTTCCGTTATCAAATTCCACAACTTCTTCGATATAAATAGTCGGACCAAAACCTTTATGATTTTGAGTAAAATGCCCAAAACCTGCACTGTATTGAATTCTAAATTTAGCCATTATTTTCTCCTAAAAATTCTTCATAATTTCCTCTAAAGTCTAAAAGTTTTCCATCTTTTAGTTCCCAAATACGATTAGCAAAAGAACTGATGAGTTCCCTATCGTGACTCACACAAAGCACCACACCTTGAAAATTATACAAAGCTTCTCCTAAAGCAATAATACTTTCAAGATCAAGATGGTTATCAGGTTCATCTAAAAGTAAAAAATTTGGACGCTCTAGCATAAGACGAGAAAGCATCAAGCGATGCTTTTCA
Organism: Campylobacter sp. 2457A; assembly: GCF_020135895.1. NCBI lineage: Bacteria > Pseudomonadati > Campylobacterota > Epsilonproteobacteria > Campylobacterales > Campylobacteraceae > Campylobacter > Campylobacter sp. 2457A. The sequence goes on from NZ_JACHTO010000001.1 coordinate 3,784, forward strand.
CCTCCGCTTAAATTTGCGGCCATTTTTTCTTGATCGCTTCCGCTAAAAAGCATTCTTCCTAAACACTTTCTAATCTCATCTAAATCTTTAAATTTTTCACTCATAAGCCATTCATAAAGCTTTAAATTTTCATTGATGATATTGCTTGTATCTTGTGGAAAATATCCAAGCTCTATAGTTGCACCTAAATGTAAATTACCGCTATCTGGAGTGATGGCATTTGCAATGATTTTTGCCAAAGTTGATTTACCCACGCCATTTGCTCCGATTAAAGCAATTTTATCATTTTTTTCTATCTTAAGTTCCAAATTTGAAAATAAACTATGTTCATAAGCTTTAGAAATTCCCTTAAGCTCTAAAACTTCATTGCCAATCTCTCTTCCTAAGCGAAAAACGATACTAGGATCCCTGCGACTTGAAATTTTAATTTCCTCAAGCTCTAATTTTTCAAGTGCCTTAGCCCTACTTGTGGCTTGTTTTGCCTTAGATGCATTTGCACTAAAACGGCGGATAAAATTTTCCAATTCTTCTCTTTCTTTTAAAGTTTTATCGCGTTTAAGTTCAGCTTGTTTTGCTAAAAGCGTCGAAGCCATATACCAATCATCGTAATTTCCAGCAAAATCTCGAATTTGCTTAAAATCAACATCTAAAATTCTCGTGCAAATTTTATTAAGAAAATGCCTATCGTGAGAGATCACTACCAAAGTTCCCTCGTGTCTTAAAAGTTCATTTTCAAGCCAAGAAATTGCCTCTAAATCAAGGTTGTTTGTAGGCTCATCCAAAAAAAGCACATCTGCACCTAAAAACAATACTTGTGCGAGTAAAACTTTAAATTTATCCGCGCTTTGCAAAGTACTCATCAAAGCATCAAAATCTTTGATTTTTAAAGAACTTAAGATTTTTTCGCAACGCGTTTCACAATCGTAATTTGGATCCTCTTCAGCCGTTATCATTTCAAGTTCGCTTAAACGTTCATTGATTTCATCGGTAAATTCTTCACTCATATAAAGCTTTTCTTTTTCTTTTAAAGCCTCATATAATCTTTTATTGGCACACATAACCGCATCTTTAATAGTGTAGTTTTCAAAAGCAAATTGATCTTGCCCTAAAACTGCGATCCTTAAGCCCTCATCAAAAACAACTTCACCGCTACTTGATTCTATTTCACCTGAAAGAATTTTTAAAAAAGTTGATTTTCCAGCACCATTAGCGCCTATAAGTCCATATCTTTGCCCGCGAACGAGTTTTAAATTGACATTTTCAAATAAAAGTTGATTTGCAAAACGCATGGTAAGATTTCTTACTTCAACCATAAAGATTCCTTAGATTTTTTGAAAAATTGTAGCGAAAAAAAGCTTGATTTTAGTTTGATTTGGAATTTAGAGCAATGTTTTATTGCTCTAAAATATAAATGATTGAATTAACGCATAATAATATTTGTAATTTTTACTTTATGTGAATTTAAAATTTCATATGTAATTGTAAAAAAACCTTTATCTCCCATTACTTTTGCATCTACAATAGCAAGACATTCATTATCACGAATTTTTTCAAATGAAGATATAGAATTAATCTCTACCATAGCACCGGGGTATTCTTTAGCTTTTTCAAGATACTCTTCATAATCAACACCCATTCCTTTTAAACCGCTAGAATCATAAGCATTTTGCAAAATTTTATCCTTAAGTATATCTTTTAATTTTTGGATAATTAAAAAATTATTGCACTCGTCAATAGATTGTGCGTTTAAAACCACACAACCTAAAAACAATAATAAAATCATTTTTCGCAACATTGTTTTCCCTCTCTATCATTAATTAATTTTCTTTCATATTTGTAATTTTTATTTTATCCGAATCTAAAAATTTATAAACAATTTCTATAGAACCTTTTTCGTACTTACCTTCATCAATTCTTATTTTAACATTGACAATAGCTTTGCATGTATTTTCATCAAATTTTTCAAAGGAAGAAATAGAATCAATCTCGATATATTCTTTCATATCATCAATAAACTCGAGATACTCGCTTTCATTAACTTCAAAACCTTCAAGTATTTCTTTTAAATTGATAGAGTCGTAAAAATTTTTTACAATTTTATCCTTAAGTATATCTTTTAATTTTTGGATAATTAAAAAATTATTACACTCGCCAATAGGTTGTGCGTTTAAAACTGCACAACCTAAAAATAACAAAAAAATCATTTTTTGCAATATTATTTCCCTTTAGTTAGACTTTTGTATTAAAGCACCATTTTTAAACTCTTGCTCTTTAACAACTGCTCCATTTTCATAAGTTCTAAATACTCCATCTTTGGTGCCGTTTTTATAGCTCCCTTCACTACGCAAAGAACCATCTGCATTATAAAATTTTTGCAAACCATCTTCTTTACCTTCGTCATTATAATTTTCTTCTTTTTTTAAATTTCCATCTTCATAATACTCTTTAAAACTACCCACATATCCTTTTCCGTTGGATGAAAATTTTCCTTCAACTTGTAATTTCCCATTAGGAAAATATCCTTTAAACTCTCCAACTTTTTCGTTGTTTTTATAATTAAGTTCAGCCATAAGCTGTCCATTTTCATAATATTCTTTGCTTATTCCTTCTTTCTTTCCATTTTTATAGTTTTCTTCACTTTCTAATTGTCCTTCGGGATAAAAGGTTCTTTTTACTCCATGAATTCTTGACTCTTTATTATAAGGAATTTCTTCCTTTAAATTTCCATTGCTGTATTTTGTTTGCTGAACTCTAGCAACGTCACTTGGCTGACCTGGAAAATCACTTCCACAACCAACTAAAAATAATACTAACGCAATAAAATATAAAAATTTTTTCATTTTTTCTCCTTATTTTTTTCTTCTCTTATAATAATAGTTTGTTTTACTCCGCTCACAAATGACCAAATTAAACACACTATCCAAACGATTATAGTCCAGCCTAACAAAAAATTAAGCAAAGATATAATCAACCAATTTGAATGTTTCCTGCATAAAGCTATGACTGCAGGCAACATATATAAAACTATCAGTAAAAAACCTGTAAAAGTTCCGAAATCTTCAGCATTCACAAAGTAAAATTTTCCTTTCTTTAAAAATAGAATTACTAGTTAAAAAATTTAAAACAATAATCACTGCATAAGATTAAAAATTTTGTCAAAATTTTGTTTGCGAAGTTTTTTACCCACTAAAAACATATCCACAATCCACCAAATCCAATTTGCAAAACCAAAAATAAAATAACAAATCGCAAAAAAAGTACTTTCAAGCATAAATAAACCACAAATAAAACCAACTAAACTAAGCCCTAAACGAACACATCCTAGTGCCATATCGCCTATCATGAAACGTCCTACTCCAAAAGCACCAAATAAAAAAGTCCCTACCCAAAAGACTAAAGCTGGACTTTTTAACCCAAGCATAGGAAGATTGCTTACAACTTCTTGTTGTTTGCTTTCACTTAAGCTTTCAAATTTTTCTTTTAAAGTCATAGCAGATATGCCATCTTTTGGCAATTTATCCTGCACAGAAAAAAGAACATTGTTAAAATCCATAAACTAAACTCCTTAAAAATAAATAAAACTTTGGAATTATTCCACATTAAAACTTAATTAATATTGAAATATTAAATATTTTTATAATAAATAATTGAATATTTCAAATGTTTTTAATAAAGAAAAACTAATGTAGAATTTTAAAAATTTTAATAGGAATTAGATGATCAAAAAAAGCAAACGCGACATGGCGTATGAAATTGATGTTGATGTAAGCACACTATATAACTGGAGAAAATATAAACCTAATTTATATCGTATTGTCATGCTAGGATTTAAATTTGATGAACTTTTAGAAAAACAGAAAAAAGACTACGAAGAACTCCTTCACATGGAGAAACAAATCCAAGAAGAAATCTCAAAATTTAACAAAGACTAATTTTTAAGTTTTTTTATATAAAATTCTCAATTTTTATTATTTAAAGGTTGATTGATGTTTTTTTTAGATTTTTTAAGTTATTTTAGTTTGATTTTTGAAATTTTAACGTTATTTTTAGCTTTTTATTTTAAAAATACGCGTATATTTTTTATCACTCTTGCTTTACTTATCTTTCATTTGCCTTATTTTTTCAATAGTATATTTCAAGCTCACTTGTTTGTTTCTTTATTTTTGCCTTTGATTTTTGTTTTACTTGGAGTAAAAAAAATATCCAATAAAATTTTAGAAAAAAGCAATCTTAGCTCTTTTTTAATCATCATTTTTATAGCAATTTTAGGTTTTATCCTTCCAAATAACACCAATTTCAATGCTAGTAATTTAGACTTTCATTTAAATGTAATTTTACTTAAACCGATCAATGAACTTGCTTTTTTATTTTTTATCCTTTGTGGTTTTATCTTGATTATACAAAGCTTTAAAAGAAAAGAATATTATCTTTTGTTAGCCTTTGTTGGAGCAAATTTACAATTTTTATTTGATTTTTTTTGTGGCGTTAAATACTTTGAATTTGCTAGTTTGATTTTTTGCTTTGTTATTTTGTATCAAATATATCAAAATTTATTTTTTGATGCTTTGACAAAATTGCCCAATGAAAAAAAATTGATGCATTATCTTAAAGGAAAAGATCATTACATCATCGCCTTGCTTCATTTTAATGAATTGCAATACACTCAAGAATCTTATGTCAAGCTTATTTTAAAACAAATTGCTAAAATTTTAAAACGCTTTAAGACAAAAATTTTTATACAAAACTATGATTTTATTTTAATTTTTGATGACAAAAATACTGCTTTAAATCATCTTGCTTTTCTAGAATCGACTTTAAAAAATACAGAATTAAAATTAGAAAATGAAAACTTTAAGCCAGAATTTAAACTCATATGGGAAGAAAATAAGGATAAAAGTTTAACTTATATTTTAGAAAATCTAAGAGAAAAGCTCTCTTAGATTTGATATTATTTTTCGTTTGCTTCTGCATCAATACTTAAAGCGATATCATCACCTAAAGTAAGCGTAGAAGTTCCGGCGCCAAATTTAAATTCAGAACGCTTGATTTTTCCATTTAAAGAAAAACCTACTTTTTCTTTGCCGTCTTTTCCTTTAGCCATACCGCCTATTTCAGTATCTAAAACCACTTCTTTTGAAACTCCAGCTATGGTTAAGATCCCTGTCATTTTTCCTTTTTCTTTACTAATTTTTTCATATTTTTTCATTACAAATGTCATATCAGGATATTTTTTTGCTTTAAAAAAGTCATCTTGTCTTAAATGATTATCTCTAGTTTGATTATCAGTATTAACAGAGGCTACTTTGATTACAGCTTCAAGTTTTTTAAATTCATAAGTTTTAGGATCAAAATCTATAACTGCACTATAATCTTGAAAATTTCCCTTTACGTTGCTGATTTGCAAATGTTTAATTTTAAAACCGATATCTGTGTGAGCTTTATCTAAAGTATATTCTTGTGCAAATAAACCTGTACTCAAGAAAGATGCAACAACTAAAGAGCTTAGTAGAATTTTTTTCATTTTTTTCCTTTAATAATAATTTTGGTCAAAGAAATTATATAAAAGAAAAAATAATCAATAATTAATATCAATTTAAAGTATTGAGTAAAAATTTCACAAAATCATCAAAATTTGGCAATTTTAAATCTTTCATTTCTCTTTGCTGTTTTCCCCACATACATTCTGGAAAATAAGCGTCATCTTTAAAACGAGCCATTACATGAAAATGAACTCTTGGAACATAGTTTGCAAATGAGGCTATATTGATTTTTTCTGGATTATAAAATTCAATCATAGCTTTTTCACAAAGTAAAATTTTATCAAAAAGTTCTCTTTGTAAATCACTTGGGCAATCGCTTAATTCTTTATAAGGATACTGAGTAAAAATCTTGATCCAAGGAATTTGAGATTCTTCTTTTTCTATGTAAATTAAATCGTTTTTATAAATCATTTTTACGCCTTATTAAATTAAAAATCATAAAAATATTTTACAAAAATTATCAAATTTTTAAGATAAAATGGATAAAATTCTAAAAAACATTAGGAGAATAAATGCAAATTGGCTCAAATTATAGCTCATATTATCATTTTAATCACTCTTCTAATGACTCAAAAAATGGTAATTCTATAGACTTAAAAGATAATGATTCTATAGATACAAAAAATGACGATGATACCTCATCTAGCGAAAATAATCAACAAGATACACAAATGATCAATGGCGTTGAACTTGACGCTAAACAAATTCAGCAACTTAGAGAACTCCAAAATATAGATAGAAATGTAAAAGCACATGAAGCCGCGCATCAAGCCGCTGGTGGTGGATTAGCTGGAGCTGCAAGTTTTACTTACACTAGAGGACCTGATAATCAAATGTATGCTACTGCGGGTGAAGTTCCTATCAGTATGCAAAAAGGAAACACTCCTGAAGAAACAATAGCTAATGCTCGTCAAATTGTAGCCGCAGCTATGGCTCCTGCAGATCCTAGCCCACAAGATTACAAAGTGGCTGCAAATGCAACAAAAATGGAATTTGAAGCTAGAGCAGAAGCGATGAAAATAAAAGCTGAAGAAGCTAAAGAAAAAGAAGAAGAAAACAAGGAAAAAACAGAAGAATCAGATAATGTAGATTCAAAAAATTCTAAACAATCATCCCCTGATGAAACCGCGGATAAAAAATTTAAAAAATTCGTCGCTACAACTTATCAGCAAAATTCTAAAAATAATTACATTCATTTTAGTATCGCTTCTTGATACTCTAAATATACTTTTTGATTTTATTTATTTTGATGCAAAAAAATACTAAGACATTGTATCATCAATAAGCTTGAAAGCAAAAGCTTTCAAGCAAGAATTTTTCCACTTTTATGATATTTCAAAATCCCTTCAGCACAACGATAAGCCAAAGCTCCTACAGTATCTGTTGGATTGTAACCACTATTGTGTTGGAAATTGCCAGCACCTACAACAAAAAGATTATCTGCATCCCAATGTTGCAAATAAGTATTTACTACACTCATTTCAGGATTTGCACCCATGGTTGTTCCACCAGTATTATGAGTGGTTTGATAAGGCACAATGCTATAATTTTTAAGATAAGAACCTTTTTTAATTGATTTTACACCTTTCATTCTTTGTGCTATTTGAGCTGTTTTATCTGTAATGAATTTATGCAAAGCTCTGTCTTGATCTGTAAAATTATAAGTTAAGCGTAAAAGTGGCATCCCGAAAGCATCTTTATAAGTCGGATCTAAACTTAAATAATTATTTTTATGTGGTAAAGAAGCCCCTTGACCTCCAATATAAATATTTCTTGTAAAATTATAGTTTAAGGCTTTTTTAAATTCAGCACCCCATAAAGGAGTTCCTTGAGGGACTGGGGCTGATTGTATAGGGCGACTTCCGGATTGGACACTATAAATCATAGCCCCGTGAAGAAATTTTTCTTTAGAGTGATCAAAATTATCTCCTATAAAATCATCGCAAGTTGTTCCAAGCGCACCGGATCCCATAAAAGTGTTAAATTGCTCATCGAAAAAAGCAGTTGTGCCCATATTCATTTGATAACAATAGTTTTTACCCAAAGTACCCTTGCCTGTTTTTGGATCGTATTGTGATCCAATATCACTCACCATTAAAAGTTTAGCATTATTAAACACATAACTTGTAAGCACGACTATATCAGCAGGTTGAATATATTCTTTCATCGTTCGAGTATCTACAAATTTAACCCCTGTAACCTTACCGTCTTTTTTTAGAATTTGTGTAACATTGCTATAAGTGCGTATGGTATATTTACCTGTACTCATAGCTTTAGGAATGACCGTTGTTATAGGACTTGCCTTTGCTCCATATTCACAACCATACCTTTCACAGAAAGCACAATATTCACAAGGAGCTAATTCTTGACCATCTGGATTAATATAACTAGATTTTGAATTAGCCGCTGGCAATCTAAATGGATGTAAATCCATCTCCTTAGCTGCATTTTCAAAACGTTTGAGTATTTTTGTATTTTCTAAAGGTTTTTGAGGATAAGGACTTGATCTAAAAGAACCCATTTTTTCAGCAAGTGGGTTTGGCTCTCCAGAAATTCCACAAGTTTTTTCAAATTGATCATAATAAGGCTCCATATCCTCATAAGTTAAGCCCCAATCTTGCAAAGTATAATCATCGCCTAATTTATTTCCATATCGCTTAAAACTTCTACTTTTGATTTCAAAATCATAAGGCATAAATCTAAAAGTCCAACCATTCCAATGTACTCCAGCACCACCAACATTGTTTCCAAGCAAAAAAGAACCCATTTTTCTATAAGGTAAAGCTAATTCTTTAAAATCATTTCTAAAAGTAACCGTATCTTTGGAACAATCTTGCATTAAACCATAATTAATTCCATATCTCCACTCATCATGGATAAAATTAAAATTTTCAGTACTTTGCATATGTCCTCGTTCTAAACTAAGGACATGAAGTCCCGCTTTTGTAAGTTCTGCAGCTATAATACCGCCTGTCCAACCTGCGCCTACTGTTACTACATCTATCTTTTTTAATACTTCAGCCATTTTAATCCTCCATATCTGCTAAACCCACAGGTTCGATATTAAAAAATTCATCACTTGAAATTTTATCAATATAACTCATTTGAGCACCAGGATACTGCATCATTCTCCAACCATTTTTATTGTCATTTCCACCATAAATTGGATCTGCCAAAACACCTGCAATTGTCATTTCTCTTAAAAGGGTAAAAAAATAAGAAGATTTAAAACCTACAGTTTGAATTTTACCTTTTTCAAAATCTCTTAAAATTTCATCTTGCTCTTTTCCCCTAAGCGAAGAAAAAGATTTTTTATAACGTTTTTTAGCATTTTCTTCAAGAGCATGAACACCCTCTAAAAAAATATCCTTACGTTTCATAGGGGTTTGATATCCTTGCTCTTTTTTGCCATCTATAAAAGGCCCTTGCATATATTCTCTATCATTGTATCCATACGCCGAGGCTAATTGATTATCAATAAAATAAGGAACACCTAGACCAATAGCTCCTTCTCCTTGCTTATCCTTAGGATAAATTCTTTCACAAGCTGCACTCAGAATATCAAATTCAGTTTGAGTTTGAAAAAACATTCTACCTCTAATTTTGTTTGATTTAGTTTGTAAAGATTTTGGAGAACCTGTAAGCTCTGCTGCTTTTAATACAGCACCACCACCTAAAGTACTTGCAGCTACAACAGAGCCACCCAGAAGTCCTAATTTAAAGAAACTTCTTCTATCTATAATATTATCTTGCATTTTGTTTCTCCTTTACATACGCAATTAAGATTATGTTACTCTTATTAATATTAACTAGACTTTAAATTAGAAAAATAATAAATATTACTAAAATTGATGGGGAGCTATAGAAATTCTAATAAATTTCTATAGTTTTAGAGTTTAATTCTTTATAAGCAGCACAAGCTTCTTTATGTTTTTTATCACAAGCCATACCAAAATAAATTTTAGCCTTTTGCAAATCTTTTGTTTCAAGCTGGTTGTAGCGTCCAAGAAGATAACACGCTTCAGCATAGCCTAAATTGCAAGCTTTAAAATAAAAAGATAGGGAATATTTTACATTTTGCCTTACCAATTCCCCTTTTTCATATAAAAAACCCAATTTATAACAAGCAGCAGCGTCTTTTAACTGACAAGATTTTTTGTAAAAATAAGTCGCCATCTTTCCATCTTTATCTTTTTCATAAAAAAGAGCTATATTGTTACAACTTTTCACATCTCCTAAATTACATGCTTTATTAAAAGCCAAAATTGATTCGTTGGCATAGCCTTGATTTTGCAAAATAAGCCCCATGTTAAAGCAGGCTTCAGGCAAACCTAAATTACATGCTTTATTATAAAGTTTATAAGCAGTGTTAAGATCTCTTGAAATTCCTTGAGCATTTTCAAGCATATAAGCCATAGAAAAACAAGATTTTGCACTATCTTTTTCGCAAAGTTTTTTAAACATATCATACGCTTTAGAAAATTTATTTTCTTCATAAAGCTGCAAGGCTCTTTCTAAATCACTAAAAGCAAAAACGAAACTGCAGTAAATCGATATTAAAATTAGAATTCTTTTTAGCATTTTTATCCCTTTAAAAGTTCGAAAGATTTAATGATTTGGTTTTTTCTTTTATCAAGTTCTGTTTTTTTAAGCTCTATAAAATGTTTTTTATTTTCGATTAAAATTTTATTATCCTTAAAAAAATTCTTGATCATTTTTGTAATAACTGGCTTATCGATCAATAAATTTTCAAATTCATAAACATTAAGCTCCTTTAAAACCCTTTCATAAATTTCACTTTTTTTGGGATAAAATAAAGCAAATTCGGAGCTATCTAACTCATAAAGAGTGCGACTTTGATTTATTTTATCACTTAAAAAGCTAAGGGTGAGTCTTGTCGCGTTTTCATAATTTGCAAAAGCTTTTAAATTGAGTTTTTCAAAAAATAAATCAAGCTCTAATGCATTTTTAAACAAAAGTTCTTTAAAGTCTTTTAAAAAATATTCTTCACTCGCATTTGAAAAAACTCTAAGCTCACTAAAATTTCTATCGCTTTGAAAAACATTATCTTTTTGAATGTTTGAAAATTCTGATTTAAAAAATAAAATTTTCTTTTCCAAAACATTTACCAAATTGACTAAATTTTCCTTAATTTGCTCAAAAGAATGATAAATTTCATTTTTAATTTTTTTAAATTCTTTATTCATAGAATCCGAATGATAAAACATCGATAAATAAGTATCATCAGTTGAAATGTAAGGTATTTTATAGGTATATTTTACGTATAAATTTTTTGTTAAAATTTTTTTTGATTTTTGATAAAAATAAGCTTCTTTTTCTTTAATGCAATTAAAAATTTCATTTGAAATTTTTTCACCGATACTTTTTAATTGATTTAAAATTTGATGATTTAAAATTTCAATTTCTTTTAAAAATCCTTCATATATGGAATTTGCATGTTCTTCATAAGTTTGAAAATTTAAAAAAAGTTGATCAAAAATATCTAAAAAAAGCTTATTTTCATTGTCTAAAATTTTGCATAAATTAAATATTTTTCTTCTTGTAAATTTTTCTTTTACTTTTTGATCATCGATAGATTGTAAAAAATCAATTAAAAGTTCAAAATTAGAATGCTTATAGCTTTCTTGAATTTTAGCTTCTTTGCAAGATATAGCGATAATATCTTTAAAATATTGAGAAAAATTTTTTCTAACATAATTTAAAACACTATCCAGTTCTTGTTCATTTAATTTATCTTTTTGATTTAAAACGCAAATACTATATTCGCCCAAAATTTCCGTATTTTCCTTGATAACCTCTTCTTCGCTTTTTTTTCCTGCATTATCAATTAAACTTAACCAAATAGCTGCATGGATATTTTTTAACTCGCTTAGTGTGGTTAAGGTATCATTTTCGTTTGCATTCAAACCAGGAGTATCAATAAGAGTGATTTTTTTCAATAAAGGCACCGGAGCAAAAATGTGTAAATTTTTAGCCTTTTTAATCTCATTTCTTTGATCTGTATATAAAGCAAGATTTTCTATTTCAGTAATCAAATCGCTACCATCTTCAAATTCCACTCTTAAAAAGTATTCTTTTGCATAATGTAAAAAAGTTGGCTTAAAAGTTACAGGAATGACGCCTGTAGGCAAACATTCTTTTTTTAAGATCAAATTTAAAAGACTTGATTTGCCGCTAGAAAATTGCCCGATAATTGCTATATTGATATTTTTATCTAATGAAAAACATAACTCTTTCAATTCTTTGCTTAATTCACGACTTGGATGCATAAAAGGTTCATTAAGATTTTGACAAATTGTTTTAATTTTTCCGCTAAAACTATCATCATAATGATTAATATAAGCTTTTTCATAAGAACTTATAAAATCATTTAAAATATTAATTTGCATGTAAAAGATCCATTTTAAGCTGTTTTAATTTAGCAATATTTTGTAAATTATCTTCAAAAGAAGTGAGTATATTGCTATTTTTATCATTGATTTTATTCATTAAATCTTCAATATTTTTTAGCTTTTCTTTTTGAATTTCTTCATAATCTTGAAGTTTTTTATCTAAAAAATGAAAAAATGCTCCATTGATATCAAGACTTTGCAAAATATTTTCAAAATTGAAATTTTGAAAAACAGTATTAATGCTTTGAGTCAATTTGATTTCAAGATCAAATAAATCAATATTTTGATTTATAATATTTTCAATTTCAAGTTTTAGTAATATTATTTTTTCATCATTGAAAATATTTTCTATATCTTTAGAAATTTTATCTTTAAAATTTTCAAAATCATTACTAAAATTTTCTTTTAAAAAATCATATTTCAAAGACAGATGAAGTTTTAATTCTTCAATTTTTTTCATATTTTTAAATTTAACTTCTCTTAAAATATCGCTTATACCATCTTTAATCGTTGTATCTATAATCATTAAAATACGTTTTACATCAACTTTTTGAGATTTATTTTTAAAATATTTTAATTCATCAACTAGTCTATCTTTAAGCTGTTTTGCGAGTAATAATACAAGATTGTCAATCCCACTTTCTAAATTGTTAAGTTCCAAAATGGAATTTGAAATCTCATCTTTGGCCTCTTTTAAGATTTTTTTTTGATTTTGCATCTGGAGTAAAAACTGCTTGTTTTGTTCGTCTAAATTTTGTTCTTTTTCTTGTATAAATTTATTTTGCAATTCATATTCTTTTAAAAGATAATCTAACTCTAATAATAATTCTTTTTTATAAGATTCTAAGGCAATTTTACTTTTTTCTCCAGAATAAAGCTCATTAAATAAATAATTTTCAAATTCCTTCATTCCGCTTTTTTCAAGACTTTCTTCACTTGCAAGATTTTTATAAAAATCATTGGCCATTTTCGCACTTACTGATAAAAAGTCAATCTTTGCGACTAAATTTTCATCTTTAAGCTTTTCTTTGAGAACCTTTTTAATATAATTTTTCACCTCATCAAGCTCTTGTTTTTTTAGCAGATCAGCTTTTGTTAAGATGATTAAAAATTTACTCAAACGTGAATTTAATAAACAATGAGTTAAAAACTCGATATCTTTTTGAGTTAATGCTTGTGAAGCATTCATGAGATGGATTAAAAAATCACTCTCTTTTAAATATTCATTTGTCAAAATTTCTCTTTGAATAACCACATCATCAAGCCCAGGAGTATCAACAATGCAAACATTATTTTTTAAAAATTCCAAATCACTTTTAATCTCTATTTTTTTAATCAAAGCCGAAATATTATTTTTAGCAGAACTAAAATTTTTTAAATCTTCTAAATTAATTTTTTGACTTAAGGCCTCATCTTTTATATATTTATCAATATCAAGCTCTAAAACCAAACAATCAAAAAAAGCTTTTAATTCTTCATTAAAGCTAGAAGTTTTTAATATATTTTGCCACTCATATTTATCCCAAAAATAAATCATAACTTCTTTATTTGCACCATAACTTATAAGAGTTAAATTAGCCGTTTCTGGAATATTCGATACCCCTAAAATATCTTTTTTTAAAAGAGCATTTAAAAAACTAGATTTCCCTGAATTCATAATTCCAGTCACTGCGATATTAAAATCTAATTTTTTAAATTTATCTATTTTTTTATGAAGTCTTATTTTTGCATTCTCATCAAAACTTAATTTACAAAGCTCTAAAGCAATAATATCTAATTGATCACATTTTTTTAAAAAAAGTTCTTTTTTATCTACAGCTTTTATTTCCATTTTTTCAATGAAATTAAAAACTTCACAATTATCTGAAATTTTTTGCAAAATTTGCAAAGCATCTAATAATTCTTGTTTTTTAACCCATCCTGATTTACAAAGATTTATCGCACAAATTTGTGCCTTTTGAATGCTAAAAATATCCACTCTTAAATGAATTTTTTCAAAAATAATTCTAAATTCATTTAAAAGAAAATATCTTTCATAATTTTCTTGATTTACGCTTAAAATGATAGCGAGTTCTGATACATCTAAAATATTTTTATCCTCAAAATTGAGATTAAAATCTAAAAATTGAAGTTTATTTTGCCAAATTTTTTGAAGCAAATCTTTCATGTTTCCCCTTTAAAAAAGGGGAATAATCTATTTATTTTTTTGTGCAACAAGTTGTCTTCTCATATAAGCAATTTTGCTTTGCAAAGGTAGATCTTTAGGACAATTATCTTCACAAGCAAGTAAAGACATACATCCAAAAACACCATCATCATCACCGACTAATTCATAAAAATCTTCTATACTTCTATGATCATGCGGATCTTGTAAATATCTTGCTGTTCTTAAAAGTCCCGTAGCTCCTATAAAATCAGGTCTCATAAGCTTAGTTGCACATGAAGCAACACAAATTCCACATTCTATACAACGATCAAGTTCAAAAGTTTCATCCGCAACTTCAGGTTCTATTCGTTCTTCTAGTGCTGAAATATCAGTTTCCTTTTCATTATGAACCCAGCTTTCAACACGTTTACACATACCTTCAAACCATTCTCCAGTATTCACGCTCAAATCTTTAATATGTCTAAACGCTGGCATAGGCATAAGTTCAATAACACCATCTTCATAATCTTTTGTCAAAGTCTTACAAGCAAGTTTTGGCACACCATTGATCATCATAGCACAAGATCCGCAAATTCCCGCACGACAAACAAAATCAAAACTAAGATCAGCATCCATCTTTTCACGAATCAAAGTCAAACATACAAAAACAGTCATAAAAGGAGTTTCTTCAAGCTCATAAGTTACAAAATGTGGTTTTGAAATTTTGCTTAAAGGATTATACTTAAATGCTTTTATAGTTAATTTTCTACTCATAATCCACTCCTATTCTTTGATTTGGTTTTTTAAATTTTGCTTGAAGTTCATAAGGCATTAAAGCATCTTGAATTTCATAACGACTCTTGCCTTCTGCTTCCATTTTTTCACGGATTGCATCCACTTCAGCTTGGCGTTTTTCACTTAAAGGATTTTCGATAATATTACCTTTTGCTCCATATCCACGGAATGCCGGTGGCATTTCCATTTTCATAATATCAAGATCTTCATATTCTACACGTGGCAAGGTTTCACCTTCAACCCAATAAGTATTTGTTCTTTTCATCCAATTTAAATCATCTCTTTTTGGATAATCTTCCCTATAATGTGCTCCACGACTTTCTGTTCTTAAAAGCGCTCCATAAGCAACACAAAGTGCAATTTTTAACATTCTAGGAACTCTATACGCTTCTTCAAGTTCTGGATTAGCACAATCAAGCTCTTTACAATGTACTTTAACATCTAAAGAATCTTTATAAAGTTTTTCCAATTCATCAACAGCTTCTTTAAGCCCCTCTCCAGTTCTAAAAATAGCTACTTTATCCCACATAATCTCTTTCATTCTGTTTTTGATTTCAAAAACATCATGTTTGCCTTCTTTATCTACTAAAGATTTAAGATATTGATATTCTTTACTTAAGAATTCTTTAACAACATTTGTATCCACAACTTCTCCGTTATTTTTACAATATTGTGCAAAATAATCCCCTACAATCATTCCGGCAACTACAGTTTCGGCGCAAGAATTTCCACCCAAACGATTAAATCCATGCATATCCCAACAAGCCGCTTCACCGCAAGCAAAAAGACCATCTAACCATTGACTTTCACCGGTTGGCTTAGTTCTAATTCCGCCCATAGAATAATGCTGCATAGGTAAAACTGGCGCCCAACCTTTTGGACCCTCATCAGCCGGATCAATTCCATTAAAAGTTTTACAAATATCTTGCACATCGCGGAGATTTTTTTCAACATGAGCACGACCCAGTATAGAAATATCAAGCCATAAATGATCCCCATAAGGACTTTTAACACCTTTTCCTTTTCTAATGTGCTCCATCATTCTACGACTAACAACGTCACGACTTGCAAGTTCTTTTTTCTCTGGCTCATAATCAGGCATGAAACGATAACCATCTACATCACGTAAAATTCCACCATCTCCACGACAACCTTCAGTAAGTAAAATTCCACTTGGAACTATAGGAGTTGGATGAAATTGTACTGCTTCCATATTTGAAAGTCTGCAAAGTCCTGTTTCAAGAGCTATAGCCGCACCTGTGCCTTCACAAATAACAGCATTAGTAGTTTGTTTATAAATTCTTCCATAACCGCCTGTTGCTATCATAGTTCCACGCGCGATATAAGCGATCAATTGTCCATTAGTTAAATCTCTTGCAATCACACCTAAACATTTTTTACCATCATGGATAATTCTTACCGCTTCCATTCTATCAATAATCTTAACTTGATGTTTAATAGCCTCATTTGCTACACCATAAAGCATACAATGCCCAGTTGCATCAGCTATATAACAAGTTCTCCATTTTTTGGTTCCACCAAAATCACGTGCATTAATAAGGCCATGAGCTTCTTCTTTTTCTTCAATAACTGTTTTTTGTGCATTAATAACTACAGTTCTTGGTCCTTTTGTTACTCTAGTCCAAGGCACACCCCAAGCTGCAAGTTCCCTAACAGCTTTTGGAGCGGTTTGTGCAAACATTCTTGCTACTTCCTGATCACAACCCCAATCACTTCCTTTAACTGTATCTGCAAAATGAAGATCTTCATTATCTCCTTCACCCTTAGCACCATTTGCAAGACTTGCTTGCATTCCTCCTTGAACGGCTGCAGAGTGAGAACGTTTTACCGGACAAATACTCAAAAGTGTCACACTTTGACCACTTTTTGCAACTTCAATTGCAGCCCTAAGACCTGCTAAACCTCCGCCTATTACCAAAGCATCACTATATTGTATATTCATAAATTTGCTCCATTAGTAAGTTTATATCATTGCAATGGTTAAATTTGATAATTTGCTAAACCAATTTTTACAAAAGCTAAAAGACTTAAAATACCTAAAACTAAGAAAAATATACTTATAACCCATTTAGCTACTTTAAGTTTTTTTCTGCTTTCTTTTGCATTTTTTCCTTCAAACCAACCCCATTTAACGCAAAGCCTATAAAGACCTATACTTCCATGAAGCTCTACGCATACTAAAAGTACAGCATAAAAAAGCCACATAAAATGACTTATTACTCTATCTCCTGACATAGCATCGCTGATTTTATCCGCATTTGTAATGACAAAAATAAGATGAGCAGAACCCAAAAAAAACATTAAAAATCCAGTCAATGCCTGAACCCACCAAAGCGAAGTATCGCTATGTTTCATTGTTTTAGCGTGCACTCTTAAAATTTGATATTGGCGATAATTAATAGGAAATTTTCTCATAGCCAATAAAGCATGGACAAAAAATATCACTAAAACACAAGTTGCTAAAAAAGAGGTAATATAACTCATGATAGGATTATTATAAACAAATTTTAATTCTAAGAAATGAACAACAGAATTAAAAAAATCCCCGCTTACTAAAATTGTAGACACGAAAAACATATGCGCCCACATAAAAAGACCTAAAAAAAGACCTGAAGCACTTTGGATAAAGTCTAATTTTGCAGGCATTTTGCTTTTTTTGCCTTCAATGCTCTTACCCAAATAACCTTCGATAAGCCCACTCATCTATACTCCTTTACAAAAAAATAAAAAAACTTTTGATTATATTACAATAATCTTTAATATAAATTAAATATTTACTTTTTTAAATTTTATCCAAACATAAAATAACAATGCAACAATAAGCATGATCAAACTTAAAATTTGTCCCATACTCATTCCCCAAAGTACAAAACCTATTCCAAAATCAGGCTCTCTAAAAAATTCACAAATAAAACGTGCTAAAGAATACATACAAGCATAAACAATGATTAATTCTCCGCAAAAAGTTTGTTTTAATCTTGCTATATAAACAACAATAAAAACAACAATGCCTTCCAAAAAAGCCTCATATAGCTGAGATGGATGTCTTAAAACTCCATTGACATAAATTCCCCAAGGCACATCAGTTATACGGCCAAAAAGTTCTTGATTTAAGAAATTTCCAATACGTCCAAACACATAAGCTAAAGGCACACTTAAAGCTACTAAATCTAAAAATTTCCAAGGATTTTCTTTGTATTTTTTACAAAATAAAAAAGTTGCTATTAAAAAACCAATAATAGCTCCATGATAACTCATACCACGAATTCCTACAAATTCATTATTAACATAAGGATTAAAAATTTGCCAAGGATGAGTAATATAATACATTGTATGGCTATCATAGATTAAAATATATCCAAGCCTTGCACCCAAAATCACTCCAATTTCTACCCAAACAAAATAACTATCCAAGCATTTATTACTAATGCCCATATTCATCTTTTTGGAAAAAAACTTAGCTAAAGCTAAAGCTAAAATCAAAGCTAGTACATACATAATTCCATACCAATGCACTTTGAGTCCAAAAACACTGAACGCAACAACATCAAAATTTGAATAAATATGTCTCCAAAATTCCATATATTTTCCTAAATTTTTGTTTTCTAAAATATAGCAAAAAAACTTTAACTTGCTATAATTATATAATTTTAATCATTGACAAGGATAAATCATGAAAAAATATTTTTTTATTTTTATTTTTTTATTTTTAAGTGCTTGTAGCAATACCAGTAGCACCTTTGTAAATGTTTCGATGCCTAATTTTAAACCTCAAACTCCTATTAAAACGGAATCTATAGATTCTGGAATTACCATTGCTCTTGAGCCCATTAACATAGAACAAAATAATAATTATTCTGATTATTTTGAAAATTCTGTACTTAAAATTCGCATAGAAAAAGAGATTGAACTTTTAAAAGAAAATTTAGAAGAACAAATGGCTACTGTAGCAAAACTTAAAGGTTATAAAATAGTCAATTCAAATCCTGATTACACCCTTAAAAGTTTAATCAGCATTTATATAGAAGAACAAAATCCGCAAAAATCAGATAGTTTTGTAAGCGGGGATTATGTTAAATCCAATCTAGGAATTCAATTCCAAGGAAAAATAAACTTTATTGACGCTCACAATCCCCAAAATTCAACCGATTTAACAAGCAATACTAAATTAAATTCCTTGATCGCTCTTACTTATCCTATAAAAAATGATGATGGAATTAATATGTTTAAAACCACTATATCCACAGTTCCAACTCAACTTAATAAAGGTTTAGAGCGTCCTGCATTTGAAATTGATAGAAGTTTTATAGCTTTTTATAAAAATACCCTAAATACACTCTATAACAATCTTCCAAAAGCTATAGATATAGCACAATCTTCAAATAATCCTGAAAAATTTAATAGCTTTGATAATAATTCCTCCTTTGAAGAAAACCCTTCACAACAATCTAACCATACTTTTAAAAATATCCCAAATGATAACTCTAATGTAAAAAAAGAAAATGATATAAACAATAATACAAATAAAAATCAAGATGGAGTTATTATTTTTGAATAAATTTTTTGAAAAATTCTTATAGAATTTTTCAAAAATTAATCCAAATTTAAAGCTTGTATCATCGCCTTTTTTATTTTTTCTCTTTGATTTTTAAGATTAAAAAATAATTCAAAAGCAAACACTCCTTGCCACAAAAGCATTTCAAGTCCATTTTTTACTTTCAAATTGTATTTTTTACAAAGCTTATAAAAAGGAGTTTCTTTATTGTAAATGACTTCAAAAGCAAATTTAGCATTGGGTAAAAGCTTGTGTAAAATTTCTTCAGAACAAGGTAAGTCATCATTTACCAAACCAGCCGAAGTGGAATTAATAATCAAATCAAAATCAAAGTCTTTTAAATCTTCATAAAGACTATTTTTATAAGTATTGAAATATTGAAGTCTTTTAGCACTACGATTAGTGATATAAACATCCACGCCTTTTTGCTTTAAAACATAAGCTAATACAAGAGCCGTTCCACCTGCCCCTAAAATCAAAGCTTTTTTGATGTTTTTAAATTCTTTAATGGCTTGTAAAAAACCTATTCCATCTGTATTGTAAGCATAGATTTGATTGTTTTTAAAACAAAGGGTATTAGCAGAACCTACATGAGTTGAAACTTCATCTTTAAAATCAGCAATTTCATAAGCTTTTTCCTTAAAAGGAGCGGTAATATTTACAGCATCAAAACCTATTTTTAATAATTCTTCTTTTAAAAATAAATCATTCTTTAAACAATAACGAGTATAAATTCCTTTTAATCCAAGAAGTTTAATCGCGTTATTATGCATTCTAGGTGATTTAGAATGCATAATGGGATTGCCTACAACGGCTAAGAATTTCATTTTAAAGTGAAAGAAAATGCGTCTTTAGCTACTTCTTTTCTAATTTTAGCAAGCTCTTGTGAAATATTTGCTTTGCTAAATGGTCCAATTAAAACCTTAGTTATTTCTTTACCTGCAACTGTTGTTTTATAAAGCTTATATTCATAACCTTTTTTTCTAACAGCTGCTAATTCTCTAGATTTTTGATCCAAATTATTTACAGAAAAAATTTGTACATAAATTCCAGAAGGCAAACCATCCGGATTAACAGGTTTTGCATCAACATTTTTAAATAAATCATTAGCGTTTTGTTGCTGATTTTGTTTTACAGCGTGTTCTTGTTTTTTAGTTGTGGTATCTTTTGCTGTAGTAGGTTTTTTAACCTGCTCTTTTGGTTGTTCTTTTGGCTTTTCTTCAACTTTAGGAGCTTGTAAATTTGTAACAGTTTGCTTTTTCTCATCCGAAGTATTAGAATTTGACTCTTGTTGAACATTATCTTGATCAGGTAAGGCAAAATTTGCATTATCAAGATTTTGATCTAAGGTGCTAGTTTCTAAGCTACTATCGTTTTGATCACCTTGAATTTGTTTTCTTAAAGCTTCAAATTGATCTTCTGCAGAATTATCTGTAGTAATAGGCATATTTTCAAAAGAATTATCTGTATTACTATCTTGAGCAGTGCTTGTAGGTTCGCTAGGTAAAACTGTTTGATTTTTATTATCATCACCACCACTGTTAATCAGCTTCATAACAATCATAATGATTAAAAATAAAATAATTAAAGCAATCACTCTTAAAAGAATTTTTTTTATCTTTTCGCTTTTATTGCTTTTTTCTAAAATGATATCATCAAAATCATTTTTATTATTTTCCATATTTTTCCTTTCTCACATATGTTTAGACCAAGAACTACCGCGTTCTTTTTGATAAACCTCATAAGGTAAAACTAAAATATTAAATTCCCTTGGAACGTCCATACTTGGAAAAACTTTCCATTCTACAGGCATTTTACTTGCAAACATCATTGAAAGTTTAGATGCTAAAGAATAACCTTCGTTTAACGAAGTATGACCTTTGTGAATATACAAATGTAAATGTCCTGGAGTTTTTGTTCTATAAGCAGTAAAATTTATAAAACCTTCTTCGCGCAAAATAAGTTGAGCACGATGATAAAATCTTTCAGCATTAAAGCCATTATAGTCAAAAACAATATTTTCAACTTTATTATCTTTAGTAATCAAATCATGAGCAACGATAATTTTTTTAGCCGCATGCTCTCTCATAATACTTAAATTTAAAGGAGAGTCAATTTTTTCAAATTTGTCAAAAAACAAACGCCCACGATGGGTGATTTTATTGACAATTCTATTTCTCATGACATAATAATGACTACCGATTATCTTAATTAATGACATATCCATAGGTGAAATCAAAACATAGCCTTTGTATAAATTATAAAATTTTTCGCAAGTTCTTCAAGTTTTAATCTAATGTCTTTTTGCAAATTAATATTATTAATATCATCTAAAATATCCGCTATATAATTTGCAACAATTTCCATTTCTTTCTCTTTAAAACCTCTAGCAGTAAGCGCTGGTGTTCCTAGTCTCAATCCACTAGTTATAAATGGACTTCTAGTCTCACCTGGAACTGTATTTTTATTTGCAGTTATACCTGAATTTCCCAAAGCTATATCTGCATCTTTTCCGCTAAATTCACGATCTAAAAAGCTCATTAAAACAAGATGGTTATCTGTACCATCGCTTACAAGCTTATATTTTCTATCCATCAATACTTTAGCTAAAACTTGGGCATTATTTCTTACTTGTTTTGCATAAATTTTCCATTCTTCGCTAAGATTAAATTTAAAGCCCACAGCCTTAGCAGCAATCACATGCATTAAAGGGCCGCCTTGAATTCCTGGGAAAATTGCCGAATTAATTTTTTTAGCGATCTCTTCATCATTACTCATTATGATGCCACCTCTTGGACCTCTTAAAGTTTTATGAGTTGTAGAACTTACAACGTGAGCATGAGGAAAAGGATCAGGATGTTCTCCAGCAACAACAAGTCCGGCAATATGCGCTACATCTGCAAAAAGATAAGCACCAACTTCATCTGCAATTTCTCTAAATTTAGCAAAATCGATAAATCTAGCATAAGCACTCGCACCACATACTATCAATTTTGGCTTAACTATATGAGCTATTTCTCTGACTTTTTCATAATTAATTCTTCCATCAAGCTCTACACCATAAAAAAAGCTTTCATAAATTTTTCCAGAAGAACTTACTTTAGCACCATGAGTTAAGTGGCCACCATGGCTTAAATCCATACCTAAAATTTTATCGCCTGGATTTAAAAGAGCCGCATAAACGCCTTGATTGGCTTGAGAGCCTGAATTAGGTTGAACATTAGCAAAATTGCATTTAAAAAGTTTTTTACATCTCTCAATAGCCAAATTTTCTATTTCATCAACAACTTCACAGCCGCCATAATATCTTTTATTTGGATATCCTTCAGCATATTTATTTGTCAATACGCTTCCCATAACCTCCATAACCTCAGGTAAAGTGAAATTTTCACTTGCTATCATCTCAAGGCCTTCGCATTGACGCTTTAATTCTTGATTTACCAAATTAAAAATTTCTTGATCAAAACACTCTAAACTCATTCTTTACCCTCCTTTAATTCTGATTTTAATGGCCTCATGGCCGGAAATAAAATAACATCTCGGATAGATTTTTTATTAGTTAGCAACATAACCAATCTATCAATTCCTATTCCCTGTCCTGCCGTAGGTGGCATACCATAGCCCAAAGCATTAACAAAATCTTCATCCATTTCACATGCTTCTTCATTACCTGCATTTTTTGCTTCTATTTGTTTTAAAAATCTTTCATATTGATCTAAAGGATCATTTAACTCATTAAAACCGTTAGCCAATTCTCTTCCACAAATAAATAACTCAAATCTTTCAGCTATATTAGGATCTTCATCGCTACGACGAGAGAGTGGGCTAATAGAAACTGGAAAATCTGTAATAAAAGTAGGATTAATCAATTTACTTTCTACATAATTATCAAATAATTCTGCTTGCAAATGTCCTAAATCTAATTTTTCATTAGCTTCAAAACCATCAGATTTTAATCGAGTTAAAATTTTATCTTTATTTTCTATAACTTCATCACTTAAACCACCATATTTTTTGAGGGCTTCCTTGTATGAAATTCTTTCAAAAGGTTTTGAAAAATCGATTTTATGACCATCAAATTCTATAACTTTTTCTAAATTTAATTGATCCAAAAGTAAAGAAAAAAGCTCTTCTGTGAGATCCATCAAATCTTTATAATTATGATAAGCCCAATAAAATTCTATCGTTGTAAATTCTGGATTGTGTGTTAGATCCATACCTTCATTTCTAAAACAACGATTGATTTCAAAAACCGCTTCAAAACCTCCGACTATAAGTCTTTTTAAATAAAGTTCTGGTGCGATTCTTAAAAATCTTTCAACACCTAATGAGTTATGAAATGTTATAAAAGGCTTAGCATTAGCACCACCTGCAATTGGATGCATCATAGGTGTTTCAACTTCTAAAAAACCTTTGCTTTCAAAAAAATGACGGATTAGGCTTACTACTTTAGAACGAATTAAAAAATCTTTTCTAACATCTGAATTCATAATCAAATCCACATAACGTTTGCGATATCGTTGTTCTATATCTGTAAGCCCATGATATTTTTCAGGTAGCGGAACAATGGATTTGGTAGCAAGTTTTACCTCACTTGCGTGAAGACTAAATTCACCTGTTTTAGTTACAAAAGGAAAACCTTTTACTAAAACAATATCTCCCACCTCAAGATTTTTTTTAAGTAAATTAAATTGTTCTTCGCCGATGCTATCTTTGCTGAAATAAATTTGTAAATTAGTATTTTCATCTTCTATATTTGCAAAAATAGATTTTCCAGCTATTCTTAAAAGCTTTAAACGTCCTGCAACAATTCCAAAACTATTTTCATCTCGCTTAGTTTCGCTTTGAAGTACATAAGAAAATTTGGTTTTAAAATCCGATAAAGACATTTCTTTTTTTAGAAAATGCGGATAAGGATTTATACCAGCTTTTCTAAATTCATTTGATTTTTCTATTCTTTGCTGTTCTAAAATATTATCAAACATTAGATTTTTACCTTAATTTTTTGATTACAATCATCGCAAATTCCATAAAGTTGCATTAAATGTCCCGTTAGTTTAAAATTATATTCCTTAGCAATTAAAGCTTGTTGTCTTTCTATAATAGAATTTTCGAATTCAATAATTTTACCACAATTTTTACAAATCATGTGATCATGATGTGGTTTATTGGCTAATTCGTATTTTTTTCCAGCTGAACCAAAAGAGATAGAAGTAACCATTTCAGCTTCTTCGAGTAAATTTAAAGTTCTATAAACAGTAGCAATACCGACATTTAAATCCGGTTCAACTTGCTTTATTTCCATATATAAGCTCTCTGGTGTATGATGTGTATCGCTATGATATAATGTTTTTAATAATATTTCTCTTTGTTTTGTGTATTTAAGACCACCTTGTCTTAAAATTTTTTTAAATCTTTCCAATAATACATCATATTCTACATTTTCAATCAACATTTATTGTTCCTCTTGAAAGCTGTTGAGATTGTTGGTTGTATTTTTTATTTTATCAAGACTATCTTCAGCTAAAGGTTGATTCATGATAAAAGAACCTGTATCTTTGAGTAATTCTAAAGTATAACTGTCTTTGGCAAAAGAATTTAATTTGCTATTTAAAAAATCGATTCTTGCTATGCAAAAAACAAAAATAGCAAAAATAAAAAATATTTTTGCACAGCCAAAAATAAATCCGCCTATACGATCTAAGAAACCCAAACCACTCAGTTTAACTAATTTTGAAAGAAAATTTCCAAGTAAAAGACAAACTATCCAAAAAATAATTAAAATCGCTAAAAAACCTGCAAAATTAGCCAAACTTTGATTCTCAATTTTATAAAAAGTATTTTCTATAAAAGTAGAAGCTGATGAAGAATATTTTGAAGCGACAAACACACCTCCAATAATCCCCAAGATTCCAAATACTTCTTTAATCAAACCATTGATAATACCTTTAAGACCCAAAAGTAAAGTAAAACCTAAAATAAAAGCATCAAACCAATAAAAATTCATACTCATCCACTTTCACTATATCTTTAAATTATTCTACAAGCAAGTATTAAATAATAAGTTAATCATTCTATAATCTTAGGCACAACAAAAAAATTCTCATCTTTTTTTGGAGAATGATCTAAAACATCTTTAATGATATCTTTATTTTCTATTTGATCCAATCTTAAAGGAGTGCCACCTTTAATGGTGCTTACTGTGATCTCTGAAGAACTTAAATCCAACTCATTAAGCTTTTCAACAAAATTAACAATTTCCTCAAGTTCTTGCACCAATTTGCTCCTTTTATCTTCTGCAATTTTTAAAGCGCTTAATTTTTCAAGTTTGGTAAGCAATTCTTCATTTATTTGCATTTTGTAACCTTGATTAAAAATTTAAATGATAATAAAAATTATAACATAAAAAAGCTTTAATTATTTTACAATATTTTAGAATTTATAAATTTATGTTACAATAATGCTAACTGAAATCATAAAATAAAAATTAAGGATCAAAATTTGAGCTTAAAAGATAATTTAAAATCTATTAAAACAGATCTTAATGCTGAAGAGAAAATGATAGAGAATTTTATAAAAAGTGAAAGATTTATAAAAAAATATAAAAAATATATATTTTTAATTGCAATTATCGCTGTTCTTTGGTTTGCTATTAGTTTTGGAATTTCTAAAGTTGAAGAGTACAATAAGAAAGAAAGCAATAGAATTTATACTCAATTGTTAAAATATCCAAACGATACAAACCTTTTAAATCAATTAAAACAAAAAAACGTTAATCTTTACGCTATATTTCTTATCAATGAAATCCAAAATGATAATAACAATACAAATTTAAAAAATCAACTCAAAGCTATAAGCTCTGATTCTGACATAAATCCTTTGTTACAAAATATCATTTTTGCATTTTTAGGAGAAAAATCGATATTTTTAAAAGATTATGATAAACTTTTAGAAGCTTGCAAACTCTTAGAGGAAAATAAAATCGAACAAGCAAATGTATTGCTTTCTCAAATTAATGAAAATTCAGGCCTTAAACAAATTGCTAAAAATCTCAAACATTATCAAGGTATTTCACAATGAAACATTTTTTTATAACCTTATTTGCCTTAATTTTTATTTGTGCTTGTGGTACGAAAAGACAATATTTTGAGCCGGCTTATACAGATGGGGAATTAAATCATAATGGTAGCTTAAAGGCCACTATCGTTGATTGGAATTTATTTTCTGCTAAACTTAGCAATAATCAAATCATTTTAAAAAATACTCAAGCGACTCATGATTTTAAACTTGATAAAAACTATATTCTCTTAGCCTATCAAGATGGAGAATTTATCGAGGCTGATGATAATGGAAATTTAAAAATTTATAATAGTGCCCATGAAGAAACTTATTCTTATAAATTTGACGCTACTGTTGTAGGAATTGCCTTAAATGGAGATGATTTAGCACTTGTGTTAGCCAATAATAGCATTGTTTTTGCAAATCGTTCCTTAGGTATTAAATTTATTCAAACCCTTACTCCAGCACCTGCTCAAGATAATCGCGTTGCAAATCCGATATTCTTAGATAATGTTATTATTTATCCTACTTTGGATGGAAAAATCATGGTTTTATCAAAAGATACTTTGAAAATTGTCAAAGATATTGTTGTTTCTGCGGAAAACTTTTTTAATAATATTATTCATCTAAGCATACAAAATAATCAAATTATAGCAGCCACGGCAAAAAGAGTAATGATAATTGACCCTAGAAGAACTATTTATCAAGACTTCGATATAAAAGATATCGCAGTGAGTGATAATGCAATTTTTATATTTGAAAAGAATGGAAATATTGTTAAAACTGATTATAATTTAAAAATACTAGAACAAAAGAAATTCGATTTTGCTATCTTTACAAAAGTGAATTTGTATCATGATCATTTATATGCTTTTGAAAAAACAGGGTATTTAATAAAATCAGATTTAAATCTTGAAAATATACAAATATTTAAATTCTCAGAACCTGTTGAAAAAATGTCTTTTATGGGCGATGGTAAATTTTATTATGGAGATAAAATTTTAGATTTGCAATGAGTATTTTAAAAGAAGCAATGGATATTTTAAATTTAGATCTTAAAACTTTTGATCTAAAAAAATTGAGTACAAAAAAAACTTATTTATGTGCCTTAAATAAAGAAGTTGTACTTTTTATCTATACTGGTAAATCTCGTTTTGTCTTAAAAAATGCCTTATTTTTAGATAATTTATCAAGCAATTTTAATTTAAATAAAAAGTTTTTTTTTACCAAAAGCGTTCTTTGCTCCAAAGCAAAGCAGTATCTTAGTGAAAAGGGATTTGATATTCATGTTGTTTTGTGACATTGGTAATTCTAATGCTAATTTTTTAGAAGATCATAAATATTTTACACTAAGTATTGAACAATTTTTAGAATTTAAAAGTGAACAAAAAATTTTTTATATTAATGTCAATGAAAATTTAAAAAATTATTTAAAATCGCAAAAAAATTTTATCGATTTGGAACCATTTTTTGTTTTTGATACTATTTATCAAGGTCTAGGAATTGATCGTATTGCTGCTTGTTATACCATAGATGATGGAGTGATTGTAGATGCTGGAAGTGCCATTACAATTGATATTATCGCCAATTCTATACATCTTGGAGGTTTTATCTTGCCAGGGATTACAAATTTTAGAAAAATATATGCCCACATTTCACCTAGATTAAAATGTGAATTTAATACCCAAGTAAGTTTTGATGCATTCCCACAGAAAACAAAAGATGCTTTAAGCTATGGAGTTTTTAAAAGTATTTATTTACTTATTAAAGATACAGCGCAAAATAAAAAACTTTATTTTACTGGTGGAGATGGACAATTTTTAGCAAATTATTTTGATAATGCTATTTATGATAAACTTCTTGTTTTTAGAGGTATGAAAAAAATTATACAAGAAAATCCTAATTTATTAATATAAAATGTTACAAAAATTCTCATTAAAAATATTATTTTGATATATTTTAACCATTTGTAAAACAAATTCAATTAAACTTTTATAAATAAAATTCTATGATTTATAAAAAAGGAAAAATAATGCCTAAAAAAGAATTTGATATATTAATCATAGGAGCTGGAATTTCTGGATCTGCATTATTTTATGAAATCGCACGATATACAGATATCAAAAATATCGCTTTAATAGAAAAATATCATTCTCCTTCAACTTTAAATTCAAAAGGAACAAGTAACTCTCAAACCATACACTGTGGCGACATTGAAACAAATTACACCCTAGAAAAAGCTAAAAAAGTCAAAACAACAGCAGATATGATAGTAAAATATGGAATTTTACAAAACGCCCAAAATCGTTTTATGTTCTCTCATCAAAAAATGGCCTTAGCTGTTGATGATATAGAATGTGATTACATGAAAAGACGCTACGAAGAATTTAAAGAACTGTATCCTTATATCAAATTTTTTGATAAAGAAAAAATCAAATCCATTGAACCTAAGGTAGCTCTTGGAAAAGATGGGATAAATGATAGATCTGAAAATATTTGTGCTATGGGCGTAGAAGCTGGAGAAATTTTCACAACTGTTGATTTTGGGAAAATGAGTATCAGTCTTATCGAGCAAGGGCAATTGCAAAACAAAAATACTTTTGTAGCTTTTAATGAAGAAATTATCCATATAGAAAAAAAAGATGGATATTTTCTTTTAAGAACAAATACTTATCAAGAATATTATGCCAAAGCTGTCGTCGTAAATGCTGGTGCACATTCTTTATATTTGGCACATAAAATGAATTTGGGTTTGGATAAATCTTGTTGGCCTGTTGCAGGTAGTTTTTATCTCACAAAACAAAAATTACTCAATGGTAAAGTTTATATGGTTCAAAATCCAAAATTACCTTTTGCAGCACTACATGGAGATCCTGATTTACTTGCCGATATGAATACACGTTTTGGGCCAACCGCACTCGTTATCCCGAAATTGGAACGCTATCATGGATTAAAATCTGTACCTGAATTCTTTGAAGCTTTAAAATTTGACAAAACTGTTTTTAAAGTCACTTTAAATATGTTTAAAGATTCAACTATTAGAAATTACATACTCTATAATTATCTTTTTGAATTACCTTTTATCAATAAAAATATCTTTGTAAAAGATGCTAGAAAAATAGTTCCGAGTCTAAAAGCTAGTGATATATATTATGCAAGAGGTTTTGGAGGAGTTCGTCCTCAAGTGATTGATAAAAAAAGAGGGGAATTAATGCTAGGGGAAGCAAGTATTGCTGAAATTCCTGGAATTATTTTTAATATGACTCCTAGTCCAGGTGCAACGAGCTGTTTAGGCAATGCACAAAGGGATGCGAAATTGATATGTCAATATTTAGGAGCTAAATTTGATGAAGATAAATTTAATTCGGAATTATTGTAAATATTAAAAACTTAAAATAAGGATTATCATGCTTAAAAAAACAAAAATTGTAGCAACCGTTGGACCCGCAAGTGAAAGTGAAGATGTTTTACGTCAAATGATTATTAATGGTGTCAATGTCTTTCGTTTAAATTTCTCTCATGGAACTCATGAGTATCATAAAAACAATCTTGAAACCATACGTAAAGTTGCTAAGGAACTCAATACTAGAATAGGAATTTTACAAGATATTAGCGGTCCAAAAATTAGAACAGGGGAATTGAAAACCCCCTTTGATCTAAAAAAAGGAGATAGGCTTGATTTTTATCATGAAAAAATTATAGGAGAAAAAATCAAGGAAAATCATTATAAACTTAGCATCAATCAAAGTGAAATTCTAAATATGCTTAAAATTGATGATTATATTTATTTATATGATGGTTCTATTCGTGCTAAAGTAGTCAGTATTGATTCTGGCAAAATTCAAACTCTTATTGAAAATGATGGTTTTTTAAATTCGAATAAAGGGATTAATTTTCCAAATACTAAAATTAACATTGATGTTATCACTCAAAAGGATAAAAATGATTTGATTTGGGGGATAGAAAATGGGGTTGATTTTCTTGCCATTTCTTTCGTTCAAAATGCTCACGATATCAATGAAGTGCGAGAAATTTTAATAAAACATAACGCCAAAATAGCCCTTTTTGCTAAAATAGAAAAATTTGATGCAGTTGAAAATATAGATGAAATTATTGATTCTAGCGATGGTATTATGGTAGCACGTGGCGATTTAGGTATTGAAGTGCCTTATTATAAGGTTCCAAACATTCAAAAAGAGATTATCCGCAAAGCTAATAATGCCTCTAAACCTGTCATTACAGCCACTCAAATGCTTTTTTCTTTGGCAAAAAGCAAAACCGCTACAAGAGCTGAAATTTCAGATGTAGCAAATGCAGTATTAGATGGTAGCGATGCTGTAATGCTTAGCGAAGAAAGTGCTGTAGGTATAGATCCTGCTAATGCTGTTGATATCATGTGTCAGACAATCATAGAAACAGAAAAAAACTATCCTTATAATAAATTTAATGATTTTGAAAATTTAGACAATACAGATAAAATTATGCGTTCAAGTGCAAATTTATCTAAAGATTTGAATGCTGATGCGATTTTTTCTCTCACAAGTAGCGGAAAATCAGCAATGAAAATTTCTAGATATAGGCCTAGCATGGATATCATAGCCGTAGCTCATTCAGAAAAAACTCTTAATTTATTAAGTATAGTATGGGGGGTTAATCCAGCTATTTTAGTTAATAAAAGCGATCATTTAACAGAATTATTAAAAAACACAGTTAAATTAGGCATAGAAAAAGATTTTATCAATGAAAATAAATGTTATATATTAACAGCGGGTTTTCCAACAGGAGTAGAAGGAACGAGTAATCTTATTAGAATACTTGAAAAAGATCAAATATCTTATTATTTAAAATAATTTTTAAATAATATAAAATTTTTATTAAAAAAGTCGATATAAAATATAACCTCACTATTAAGGAGCAAAAATGCAAGTGAATACTTATTCAAATATCGCTAGCATGACTCAAACCCAAGTTAGCAATAAGAAGGTAGATGAAGATGCTAAAAAAAATACCAAAGATGCAAACCTTCAAAGTGCTAGTTCAAGCAAGGATATCAATAAAGATGCTCTTGAAAAACTAAGCTCACTTGGAGGAAAAGGTATTACTCAACTCTATATGGTTCAATTCCAACAACAAACTATGAATACAGTTTTTGGCACAAGCAATGCTCAAGCTGGAATTGAAGGTCTTTTAAATGGAGGAAATTTAGATACCGCAAAATCTATTCTTTCTAGTATTGATTTTACATCTTTAGGTTATAGTGGTAAAAATCCACTTTCAATGAATACCGATGAATTAAAACAGCTTGTAAGCGAAGATGGATTTTTTGGTGTTAATAATACGGCAAATCGTATCGCTGATTTTGTAATCAATGGAGCTGGAAACGATGTCGATAAACTTAAAGAGGGGCTTGATGGGATAAAAAAAGGATTTGAGCAAGCAGAAAAAATGTGGGGTGGAAAGCTTCCTCAAATCAGCCAAGATACAATGGATGCAGCAATTAAAAAAGTTACTGATCGCATTGACGAACTTGGAGGAAAAACTCTAGATCTTCAAGCTTAATCCATAAAGATGTTTAAAATTATTTAAACATCTTTAATTTTTTATATCAAAGGTAAAAAATTTACTCTTAAAATTATTCGGTAGTGTTTTATATTGATTAATAGCAGCTTCATAATTTTGCACTTCTTGATAAAGCAAACCTAAAGCAGCTTTACTTTCTTTATTATTTTTATCAGTTAATTTTGAAAGTTGCAATAAAGCTATAGCCGAATTTGGATTATTTGCCCCTATGGCTGCAACTGCGGCTAAAAATAAAGTTCTAGTATCTTTAATTTTATAATCATCAATTAAAATATTATAAAGTGCATAAGACTCTTCAAATTGCTTAGCAAAAATATCTAAATATGCTAAAGTTTGTATAATACTTTCGCTTTCAAATTTAGAAGTATTCATTAATTCTTTAAATTTATTTCTTTCCAAATTTAAAAGTCCCGAAACATGCATTAAATCAACATAAAATTCTCTAGCAATATTAGGACCCCCAAAAACACTGCGATAATCAAGTTTTAAATTTTTAAAATGAATTTGTGCATTTTGGGCATACTCTTTAATATTAAAATTAGAATTTAAAGAATTAAAATATAAAATATTTGCAATAATATCTTCTGGTAGTTGTGATCTTAACTTGGCCATTTCAACATCCATACGATTACTAAGATTATTATTTTTAGCAATGATTGCTTTAAGCATTAAACTTAAAGGCGTATCAGAAGTTTTTTCATCCAAATACGGAAGCATTGAGACATAATCATTTTTAACTAAAAACAGCATACTTTTTTGCATATTTGCTTTAAAATTCGTATCAGCACTCATATTTTCAACAATTTCATTATAAAGTTTAGTTGTATCTAAATCATTTAATTTAGCACAAAATAAAGCAAAAACTCCTGCTAAATAATTTTTAGGATTTAAATGATAGGAGCTGAAAAAATATTTGTAAGCTTGTTCATAATCTTGCATCTGTGCGTAAGATAAAGCTAAATTATACTGTAAAATACTATGTTCTGGATAATTTTTCAACAATTGCTGAAATTCTTCATTGGCAAGTCTTAATTGCTGATTTAAAGCATGATTAATAATATTAGCAATTTTTACATTTGTAGAAGATAAAACATTACTCGTTGTTAAATACTCTCCTGAATCCGCACTATCATCGACAAAATTTGTAACATTAGCTTTTTCTATATATAATGATGCTTGTTTAGAATCAAAAACTTGATAAGGGGCGTAATAAAAAAGCAAATCAAATTGATTTTTTAAATTTTTCAATAAATCCTTAGAAAAATGACTCTGTGCTATAGCGATATTAAACAAATCATTGTTTAATCGCACTTTTATTTTATAACGATCTAAAATTTTATATTGATCTTCCTCTTTTTTATAAGCATTTTGCAAACGCATAAGCATATCTTGATAATCACCCGTTTTAATATCAACAAGACTTAAAGCTGCCAAACTTTGATTGAAGTCTCTATCGATTTTCATAGCAGTATTTAAAGAAGATTTAGCTTTATCATATTCTCCCATTCTAGCATATAAAAGACCCAAAGAAAGACTGGGTTCAAAATTTCCTTGAGAATTTAGCTGTTGTACTGCCTTAGCATCAAAATCCATCTTAGCATAAATTTTAGCTGATAAATATTTAGAAATATCATTATAAGGATCAATATTTACCTGCTGAAACATTTGCAAAGCCTCTGGATAATACCCTTTATAATAATCTATCAAAGCCAAATAATAATTATATAATTTTGATTTTCCTTCCTTAGGAAGATAAACTTGTGCTAAATCAATATAATATTTAAATTTTTCTTCATCATTAAGCTTTAAAGCACACACAGCAGCATTAATAGCAGATACAGTTTGATTTTCACCACTAGCTATAGCTTTTTTAAAGCTTTCAAAAGCCTCTTGCAATTTTCCTTCATTCATTTGAGAAACGCCTAAATTGTAATTAGACAAAGATTCATTATAAATTGCAATTTGTTTATATAATTTCAAAGATTGTTGAATTTCTCCCTTAAGATAAAGTGCATTAGCTTTTTGTATCATAGCATCCACTTTAGCCATATCTTTATACTTATAAGATTCATCAGGGACAATTTCAGATTTTTCAACTGGCTTTGAAGCAATAATATCTGCTTTAATATTTCCTTCGCTAAAAATCAAATAAGTTAAAGTAAAAACCAAAATACAGATAATAACTAAAGAAACTCCAACAAGAGACATAAATTTTCTATCTTTATACCAAGGGATTAATTCTTGACTCCCAGTTTTTTCAAAAGAAGAAAATTCTTCAGGTGCACTTTCTCTTGTAAAACTAAAACCTACATCATCTTCATTGGATCCTTCAGATAAAGATACAAATTCTTCATCATCAGGGGCTTGACCTTCTTGCCCCTTAAATTCTCCTAAACTTTCATCAAGTCTTTCTTTATTATTTAAATCGTCTTCTGATCTTTCTAATACTATATCTTCTTTTTCTGCCATTTATTTTCTTTAAAAATATTTTCTTAAAACATCAGGAATAGCAATTTTTCCTTCTTTATCTTGATAATTTTCCATAATGGCAACCAAAGTTCTACCTACAGCTAATGAAGAACCATTTAAGGTATGGACTAATTCATTTTTACCTTGCTCATTTTTATAGCGAATTTTGGCACGTCTTGCTTGAAAATCACGACAATTAGATACAGAACTAATTTCTCGGTATTTATTTTGAGAAGGAATCCAAACTTCAAGATCAATAGTCTTTGCAGCACTAAAACCCAAATCTCCCGTACAAAGCATCAAATGTCTATGAGCTAAACCTAAAGAGCTTAATAAATCACTCGCACACTCTACCATTTCATTAAATACACTATCACTTTGCTCAGGTTTAGTAATGCTTACAAGTTCTACTTTTTCAAACTGATGCTGACGAATGATCCCTCTTGTATCACGCCCTGCGCTACCCGCTTCTTTTCTAAAACAAGCACTATAACAAGTCATTTTTATCGGTAAGCTTTCACTGGTTAAAATTTCCCCACTATAAAGATTGGTTACTGGAATTTCAGAAGTTGAAATAAGATATAAATCCTCATCCTCAACTTTATACATATCATCTTTAAATTTTGGCAGTTGTCCAGTTCCAAACATCGTAGCGCCATTAACCAAATAAGGCACATTGACAAAATTAAAACCTCGACTTCTATTAAAATCGATCATATAATTAACCAAAGCTCGACTCAATAAAGCACCTTCGCTTTTAAGTACACAAAAACGACTTCCAGAAATTTTAACCCCTCTTACAAAATCAAGCCAATCTAAACTTTCACCCAAATCATGATGTTCTTTTGGCTCAAAATCAAAACTTGGCGGAGTGAGGACTTTTTTTATTTCCACATTTTCATCTTCATCCTCGCCAACAGGAACAATATCATCTGGAATATTTGGAATAGCATGGGCAATATTTTCAAGTTCGTCTTCTAAAGCACCCACCTTTTGACTTTGTTCGTTGATTTTAATTTTATTTTCACTCAATTTTGTTTTCAACTCTTCTTTATCTTGCGCACTTGCAAGTTCTTTACTGAATTTATTTTGAAAGGCTTGAAGCTCTTCTAAAATTGTCCTTTCTTTTTTCAATAATGCAAATAAATCAGCTAATTTTTTTAATGTTTCCTCATCAACTTTTTTATTTTTTAATTTTTGACTCACCTCATCAAATTGATTTTGTAATTTTTTTAAATCAAGCATCTTGCACCCCTTATAAGCCTATTTTAGTATAAATTTTTTGCATCTTTTCTTGAGCAATTTTTCTTGCTTTACTCGCACCAAAATCCAAAACCTCTTTCAAATAAGAAGGCTTATTTAAAAGCTCATTGTATTTTTCTCTTATTTCTTTGAAATAATCAATCACCAACTCATTTAAATACATTTTAAAATGTCCATATCCCTCGCCTCCCTTTAAATAACGATTTCTCAAATTTTCTTGTCCTTCATTATCTAAAAATAATTTTGCTATTTTAAAAACATTACATTCTTCAGGGTTTTTAGGATCTTCTAAAGCAGTGCTATCTGTTACTATCGATGAAATTTGCTTTTTTAAAGTTTTATCATCATTAAAAATATCTATAGTATTTTTATAAGATTTACTCATTTTAGCCCCATCAGTCCCTACAATAACGGCAAGATCTTCGTTGATTTTAGCTTCAGGCAAAATAAAAATTTCTCCCCATTCATTATTTACTTTTAAAGCGATATCACGTGCGATTTCTACGTGTTGAATTTGATCTTTACCTACAGGAACAAGTTGAGTATCAAAAAGTAAAATATCTGCTGCCATTAAAACAGGATAAGAAAAAAGTCCATGAGAAGCACTTAGCCCTTTAGCAATTTTATCTTTATAGCTATGCGCACGCTCTAATAAACCCATAGGGGTAAATTGTGATAAAATCCAATAAAGCTCCATCACTTCTTTCACATCACTTTGTAACCAAAAAACACTTTTTTGTGGATCTATACCAAAACTCAAAAAAGCTGCGGCCGCTTTTATTGAATTTTCTTTCAATTTTTCCCCATTTTGCAAAGAAGTCATAGCATGATAATTAGCGATAAATATAAACATTTCACTTGTATTTTGCGCATCTATCATTTGTTTAATCGCACCAAAATAATTTCCGATATGCAAATCTCCACTAGGTTGAATTCCGGTTAATACTCTCATTTAACTACCTTTTTTAATTCACTTATAAGCTCATCAATACTTTTATTTTCAATATCCAATATCACATCAGCTTTATCTTCATAAATTTTTATTCTTTCATTATATAACTTTTTTGCTTTAATTTCATCAAAAAATAAAGGTCTTTTAGCAATTTCATCTTTATTTAAATGCTTTTTCAAATACTCAAAATCAGCCCTTAAATAAACACTCAATCCGATTTTTTCCAAATTTTTTACATTAACAAAACCGCCACCACTTGCAATACAAGCATTTTGACAAAAAATAAAAAAATCAGCTAATTTTTGTTCTTGTTCTCTAAAAAAACACTCGCCTTTGTTTTTAAAAATTTCATTAACACTTTGCTTAAATTTCGTCTCAATCAATAAATCACTGTCTAAAAAAATTCGGTCTAACTCTACAGCCAATGATCTAGCTATAGTGTTTTTTCCGCATCCCATAAAACCGATGAAAATAATATTATCCATTCTCATCATTTTCCTTGCTTCCTTTTTTGCGTGAAGCAATGATTAAAGGCACTCCCTCAAAATCAAATTCTTTTCTTATCTTATTTTGCAAATAACGCTTATAGCTAAAATGCAAGGCTTTTGGACGATTCATAATTAAAGCGATTTTTGGAGGAGCAACATCATATTGCACAGCATAATAAATTTTAACCAATTTTCCATAATCATGCGGCAATGGGTGTGCTTTGGTTGCACTTTCAATTAAATTATTAAGTTTTGAAGTTGGGATTTTTTGTATGAAATTTTCAAAAACTTGCAAAATTTTATCAAGTATCACATGCACTCTCTTACCACTTAAAGCTGAAACACTAACAATAGGCGCATGGGCTAAAAATTTAAAACGATCAAGTTTTAGTTCTTTAACCGTTTTATCAAAATCAAGCTCACTTTTATCCCATTTATTTAAAACTATGATAACACCTAAATAATACTTTGCAATAAGTCCTGCTATTCTTTCATCAAGTTCATTAAAACCTTCATCTGCATCTAAAACCAAAAGTGCGATTTGAGAATTTTGCAAAATTTTTTCAGTACGATTTAAGGCAAATCTTTCTAACCCTTGAATTTTTCCACGTTTTCTAATCCCTGCGGTATCTACAAATTCTATTGTTTTATCTTGATGAGTTATAGCTTCATTTACAGGATCGATTGTAGTTCCAGCTATACTACTAACGACACTACGTTCTTGTTTGACTAAAGCATTTAAAAGGCTTGATTTTCCAACATTAACACGACCTACAATCCCTACTCTAATATGATTTTGATCTATCTCTTTAAATTGCAATTCTTGTTTGTTTTCATCATAATGCTCTAAAAAATCCTCTAAATCTTGTTCTTCATCAGGAACCAAGCTAGTTTCATTTAAAAATTGTTCCAACCAAGCATAAAGCTCATCAAGTCCTACATTGTGAGTTACTGAAATATTGAAAATTTCTTTTACACCAAAATTTGCGAATTCCCACGCTCTTTCTTCATCTTTTTTATTATCCACTTTATTGATAACTAAGGCTAGTGGTTTATTTAATTTTTTTAAAGAATAAAAAAAACGCCTATCTTCTTCATCAGGAGCTAATTTTCCATCAACGAGATAAAGAATAATATCGCTTTCTTTGGCAACTTTTAAAGTATTTTTTTTAACATTTTTAAAAAGCTCATCACTCTCATCAAGTCCGCCACTATCAATAATAAAAGCATTCTTAGAGCCAATACAAGCTTCAGTTTTATTTGTATCTCTTGTTGTGCCAGAAATTTCACTTGTGATCGCTATTCTTCTTTTTGCCATCCTATTAAAGAGGCTTGATTTTCCAACATTAGGCTTTCCTATTAATATAATGCTTTGCATTTTTTTCCTATTTTTCAAAGTAAAATTTTTTAAGAAAAATTATATAAAATTTGCCTTAATATTAAGCAAAAAAAGACTAGAATTAATCCATTTTTCAAGTTAATCCTCAAGGAATAAAAATGCGAAAACTTATCAGACATAATCTTGGAATTTATTTTATGCTTTTAGCGTGTTTGGATTTTACGCTTATGGGAGCTTGTGCTAAAATTTTAAGCAAAGAAATAAGCTCTATTGAAATTATGTTTTTTAGAAATATCATAGGAGTTGCATTTTTACTTTGGTTATTGAAAAAATCAAAAGTTCACAAAGAAGGTGGGCATTTTTGGCTTTTAGTTTTTAGAGGTGTTGCGGGCACACTTTCACTTTATATGTTTTTTTATAATATCTCAAACATCACCTTAGGTGGAGCCTTTGCTTTTCAAAAAACAGCACCTATTTTTATCACCCTCATTGCTTTTTTTGTTTTTAAAGAAAAACTAGAAAAAAAGGCTTGGATAGGAATTTTTATCGCTTTTTTAGGCATGCTTTTAATCACTCAACCTTGGGCTGATAAAGCCTATCACTCTGGCTTTGATTTAAAAAATTCCATCATAGGAATTTCAAGTGGCTTTCTAGCTGCTTTAGCCCTTACAAGCGTGAGAAAACTTAGAAAATCTTACACCACAGAACAAATTGCTTTTTCATTTATTTTTCTTGGCACACTCATGCCTTTATTTTCAATGATAGGAGCTGAATTTTTTCAATCTAAAGATTTTCATTCTTTGCATATGGATTTTATTTTAGCTCCATTTGTAATGCCTAGTTTAAAATCATGGATCATTATTTTAATCATGGGAATTTTAGGCACCATTTATCAAATTCATGTCACCAAAGCCTATGGGATAGCTAAACAAGCTGGTATTGTCGCGGGTGTAAGTTATTTTGATGTGATTTTTAGTTTAATTGTTGGATTAATTTTAGGCGATAATTTACCAAGTACTATGATTTTTTTAGGTATAATAGGGATAATTTGTGGAGGATTAATCTTAGTCGTAAAAGGAAAAAAATGAAAAAAATGATATTAATCGCTGGTCCTTGCGTCATAGAAAGCAAAGATTTAGTATTTAAAGTCGCTGAACAACTTAAATTTTTTAATGAAAATGAAAATATAGAATTTTATTTTAAATCCAGTTTTGATAAAGCTAATCGCACAAGCATTGATTCTTTTCGTGGGCCTGGAATTGAAGAAGGACTTAAAATTTTACAAAGTGTAAAAAATGAATTTAACATGAAAATTTTAACCGATATCCATGAAAGTACTCAAGCATCAATTGCGAGTGAAGTCGTTGATGTACTTCAAATTCCAGCATTTTTGTGTCGTCAAACTGATTTGCTTGTTGAGGCTGCTAAAACCAAATCAAAAGTCAATATCAAAAAAGGCCAATTTCTAAACCCAAGCGATATTAAATATAGCGTTAAAAAAATTCTTCAAACTAGAGGTATCAATGAAGAAGGCTATGAAGTAGCGAAACAAAATGGAATTTTTGTTGCCGAAAGAGGCGCTAGCTTTGGATATGGAAATTTAGTTGTAGATATGAGATCTTTAGTTATTATGCGTGAATTTGCACCCGTTGTATTTGATGCGACTCATAGTGTTCAAATGCCAGGAGCTGCAGGAGGTAAAAGCGGAGGTAAAAGCGAATTTGTAGAGCCTTTAGCAAGAGCAGCAGCAGCAGTTGGAGTGGATGGTTTTTTCTTTGAAACCCATATCAATCCTTGTGAGGCTCTATGCGATGGACCAAATATGCTAGATATTTCACGTCTTAAAAATTGTGTTGAAACACTCTTAAAAATACAAAATATTATAAAGGATATTTAATGAAAATTATCGAAGGAAAACTAAATCTTAATTCTAATGAAAAAATTGCAATCATCAATGCAAGATTTAATCACATCATCACCGATCGTCTTGTTGAAGGTGCTAAAGATGCCTTTTTAAGACATGGAGGTAAAGAAGAAAATTTAAGCCTTATTCTTGTTCCAGGGGCTTTTGAACTTCCTTTTATCTTAAAAAAAGCTATAGAAAGTCAAAAATTTGACGCTATTTGTTGCATAGGTGCTGTTATTAGAGGCTCGACTCCGCATTTTGATTATGTTGCAGCAGAAACCACAAAAGGCATTGCCAATGTAAGTTTAAATCATAATATTCCTGTAAGTTTTGGCGTACTCACCACCGATACTATAGAACAAGCCATAGAAAGAGCAGGAAGCAAAGCTGGGAATAAAGGTTTTGAGGCTATGGTTACAGTTATAGAAATGCTTAATTTAAGCAAGGAAATTTAATGGCAACGCGTCATCAAGTCAGACAAAGTGTTGTTTCTTTGCTTTATGCTTTAGAAATGAATGAAAAAAATGAAAATTTTATTGATGATTATTTAAATGAAAAAAAGATTCGCAATGAGCAAAAAAAATTTACTTTAAATTTATATCAAGGCATTATTCATAATCTTTGCGATATTGATGAGAAATTAAATACTCATCTTAATGAAAACAAAATTGAAAAATTAGGATATATTGAAAGAGCTATATTAAGACTTGGAGCTTATGAGTTGCTTTTTACAGACACACCTAGCGCAATCATCATCAATGAAGCGATAGAATTAGCTAAAGAATTAGCTAATGATAGTTCTCCTAAATTTATCAATGGAGTTTTAGACTCACTGATTAAGGCTAAAAAATGAAATTATGCGTTGCATTAGATCTTGCCACCAAAGAAGAATGTCTTAATATAGCCAAAGAATTAAAAGGCTTGGATCTTTGGCTTAAAATAGGCCTAAGAGCTTATCTAAGAGATGGTTTTAAATTTATAGAAGAATTAAAAAAAATAGATCATTTTAAAATCTTTTTGGATCTAAAAATTCATGACATTCCTAATACAACTGCGGATGCTTGTGAAGAAATTTCCAAACTTGGAGTTGATATGATCAATATTCATGCAAGTGTTGGAAATATAGCCATGCAAGAAGTGATGAACAGACTTAATAAATTTTCTAAACGTCCTTTAGTTTTGGCTGTTTCTGCTCTAACTAGTTTTGA
This sequence comes from Campylobacter sp. 2457A, assembly GCF_020135895.1. NCBI lineage: Bacteria > Pseudomonadati > Campylobacterota > Epsilonproteobacteria > Campylobacterales > Campylobacteraceae > Campylobacter > Campylobacter sp. 2457A. Next base: position 45,518 of record NZ_JACHTO010000001.1, read on the forward strand.
TGAAGAGCATTTTTTCAATATTTATAAACAAAGCATTGATGAAGCTGTAATTAATTTCGCTAAAATGTCTTATCAAAATGGGCTTGATGGTATGGTATGCTCTGTTTTTGAAAGCAAAAATATCAAAAACAATACTCATCAAAATTTTTTAACATTAACACCAGGCATTCGTCCTTTTGGAGAGAGTAATGACGATCAAAAACGAGTTGCTAATTTAGAAACAGCTAAAGAAAATAAAAGTGATTTTATAGTCATAGGACGCCCTATATATAAAGATAAAGATCCTAAAGCGGTCTGCGAAAAGATTTTGGAGCTTATATGAGCAAAGAAAAAATAAATGAAGAAAATATAGATCAAATTTATGAAAACAATCAAAAAAAAGAATGGGATATTTGCAAAAATTTTGAAGAATGGATCAAAACCCAACCCGATAAAGAAAAAGCCTTAAAAGAATTTTATCAAAAGTGTGGGATAAAGTATTGAATTATCAGCAATTAGAATGTGATTATTTTAATCTTTACAATCAATTTATTAGTGTCGATTCTACTATTTCTTTTGAAAAAAATAATCGAATTTTAATCAAAGATTTTGTATTTTTTTATCATCAAATCTTAAAACAAAAAGATTTTAATTACTTAACGGGCATAAGAAATAAAATCGCCCTAAAAGTTCAAAAATATATGCAGCAATATTCTATAGCACCCAAAAGTCTTAATCTTTCTTGTTTAAGAGAAAATAAACATATTGAATTTTTTGAAATGTTTTATAAGGCTTTAGGCTATTTTGTCGCTTTTAGACAAAAACTCAATGAAGAACAAAAACTCCAAATCATTATATCTAGCATTGATGAAAGCTTTGGATATAAATTTTCAATAGAAAATTTTCAAAATTTAGATCATTTTAAAAAAAGCGATATTTTAACCCTTCCAGAAAGGTGCCTTAATAATTTTCACCTAGCAATGATTCATCTTTGTATTATGATCCTTAATCCTCTTAACTTAAAAGATTATAATCAACATCTTGATAAGGCGATTAATTATCTTATTGATGGCTCTTTTAATATTTATGAGATCATCTTAAAAGAATATTCTTTATTGTATCCAAAAGATCAAAATTTTAAACAAGAACTTGCCAAACTTAAAGAATTAGAAGTCCAAATTCTTATGCAAGAAATTTCAAAATTAAAACTATCAAACAATTACAAAGAACTATGTGGAGAAATTCTTTACAATCTAGAACTTGAAAAAATAACCCAAAAATAATCTTATATTAGCTCTAATATGCTTTAATAATAAAAATTTTTAACAAGGAAAAATTATGCATATTACGCCTGAATATTTATATCAAAAAAGAAGAAAATTTTTAAAATTAGGCATTGGAGCACTTGTAAGTTCAACTTTAATCAGTTCTAAACTTTATGCTTTTAACTTCATTAAAGATAAAAATCTTGATAATTTAAAAATAAGCGATGAAGAATTGGCTACAAATTATGTCAATTTTTATGAATTCTCCACCGATAAAAAAAGAGCTGTAGCCTTAGCCCAAAATTTTAACACTCAAAATTGGAAAATTGAAATCAGCGGAGAAATTGAAAAACCTATAACTCTTAGCATGAAAGATATTTTAAAATTTCCTTTAGAAGAAAGAATTTATCGATTTCGTTGCGTTGAAACTTGGTCTATGGTAGTTCCTTGGATTGGTTTTGAATTGCGTCATCTAATAGAAAAGGTAAAACCGACTCAAAAGGCTAAATTTATTAAATTTACAACACTTTTTGACAAAAATCAATTTCCTGATCAAGATGCACTTTTTCCAACTATAGACTATCCTTATGTTGAAGGGCTTAGAATGGATGAAGCAATGCATCCGCTAACCTTGCTTGCTGTAGGAATGTATAAAAAACCTTTAAAACCACAAAATGGTGCTCCTATACGCTTAGTTGTTCCTTGGAAATATGGTTTTAAAAGTATCAAATCGATTGTAAAAATTGAATTTGTAGAAAAACAACCCCTTACAACTTGGCAAAATTATGCTCCAAATGAATATGGTTTTTATGCCAATGTTAATCCAAATGTATCCCATCCAAGATGGTCTCAAGCAAATGAAAGAGCCTTGGGTGATTTTTTCACAAAACCTACTTTAATGTTTAATGGCTATGAAAAAGAGGTTGCAAAACTTTATGAAGGCATGGATTTAAAGGTTAATTTTTAATGAGTAAATATTTTAATTTTTTTGCTTTCATATTTTTCTTAGCAAGTTTGATTTATTCTTTTTACAATATCATAAAAGCCTTTGATTTTGTAAAAGAAATTTATTTTAATACAGGAATTTTTGCTTTAATATTTTTAAATTTAAGTTTATTTTTTTCTTTATTTAAATTCAAATCAACCAAAAATTATCCCAAAATTTTGGGATTTTTTGCAACTTTTTGGGGTGCTATTCATTTTTTAAACTATTTTATTTTTGATAGAAATGCCCAAATTTCAAGACTTTTAAATGATATTTTATTCCATTTTTTAGAAACAACTGGATTTATAGCTTTTATTATCATTTGTTTGATGTTTTTAAGTTCTTTTAATTGCTTTAAGAAAATACGCAAAATAAGAAAATTAGGATATTCATGCTTAGTTATTTCAAGCTATCATTATTTTTTAAGTCCTAAAATTCCTATGTTTTGGGAGTGGAGTGCTTTAATTATAGCAATGATTTATTTTATTTTACGCTATGTTAAAAACCTACGATTTTGCTTTTATCGAAACTAGAATTAAGTTCTTTTTGTATGCTTTCTAAGAAATCTTGCATGTGAAAAATTCCTTCTTTGGAAATTGCGACTTTTAAGGCTGTATTTTTTATGATCATTAAAATTTGTGCCCCACTTAATTCATAATTAGCTAAGATATTAATATCAAATTTTTTATCAAATTCGGCTTTTTTGGGTAAAAATTTTTCCCACATTTTTAGCCTATCTTTAAAATCAGGCTTTTTAAATTCTATTTTATAATCAAATCTTCTTGAAAATGCCGTATCTAAACTTTCTAAAAAATTCGTAGTTGCAATCATCACTCCGCTAAAACGCTCGATCTGTTCTAAAAAGATATTTTGCATTTGATTATGCATCTTATCACTTCCTGCACTACTCTCAACCCTTGTGCTTAAAAATTGATCCGCTTCATTTAACAATAAAATAGGACTTTGCTTACAAGTTTGCACTATATTTTTATAGGTATCAAAAATTTTCCTAACATTTTGCTCGCTTTCTCCTACCCATTTGCTAAGAATTTTAGAGCAATCAAAACTAAGAACTGATTTTTTCATCGACTTAGCCATAGCTAAGGCTGACATAGTTTTTCCTGTTCCAGCAGGTCCATAAAAAATAATTTTAGCTTCTATATTTTTATTGTTTTTTATACCCCATAAATTTAATCTTTCAAGCACTTTTTTATCTTGTTGCTTAAGAATGCTTTCTAAAAGCTCTTTGGTATTTTCAGGCATAATAATATCGTTGATATTAACCCTTGGTTCTATGAGTTCAAAAATATCTTGATCTTTTAAAACATTTTCAATTTTAACTTTTTTACTTTGTTTTGGCTCAAAATTAATCACTCTTTGTAAAATTTCATCTGTAATAAAAAAGCTTTTTGAAATATCTCCAAAAGAATTCAAATACTCATCATATTCTATTAAATTTAAAAGTGGAGAATTTTCTTGTAATAGTCTTTTATTTTTATGCTTATCAAGCTCATCTTCACTAACAAGAGACAATAAAAAATTCATTTCTCTAAAAGTCGAATTTTCATTGCTCAATAAATATTCTTCTCTTAAAAGCGTTAAAAAAATAATTTGCTCTTTTTGATTGAGATTAAATTCCTTAAAGATATCGGATAAAACATTATAAAATTTACTTTTTTTCAAACGCTCTTTAATATAATCTTCGCAAAGTTTAATTTGCTCTTTTAATTCACTATTGTAAGCACTTTTTCTAATAAAACTCAATCTTTCATAAAGTTCAACGCGCATAAATTCATCTTTAAGATATTCTAAATAATCAGCGTAAGCTTCTTTTTTGCCAAAATCTAAATTATTGGATTTTGATTCTAAAAATTCTAAAAAATACTCACTCAAGCTTAGCTCACACTGCAATAAATTTAAACTTAAAGTTTGATTTTTATTACTTTCAATATTTTTAAAAAAACTTGAATTTTGATTAACAAAACCTCTTTCTATCAGTTTTTTTAAATCTCCTAAAACATCTAAATATGCATATTTTTCCATGCCAAAAATACTGGATAATAAAGTAAATGCATTCACAGAAGCAACAGAAATAACATAATGCTTACAAAGTTCTCTTAAAATCAAAGCTTCATTTTTAGAACATTTCAGTTCTTTATATATTTGAGTTTTTTCTATGGTTTTTAAATTTAAAAATTCTTTGAGTTTTAGCATTATTTCTTAAATTCCTCTATTTCATTATTAAAAAAATCAATACAAATATTTTCATCTAAAAAATGATTTTCAAAAGGTAAATAGCATATTTTAATCCCATAAGGAGTCAATAAAAAATTATCATTAAAATCCATTTTATCAATATCCTCAAAACATTCTGCGCAAAATTTTTTAAGTTTTTGATGCAAAAGATCTAAAAACTGATGATTTTTTATATCATATAATTGATTTAAATGAATAAAAGTATTTTTTTTAATATCATAAACAAAATTGTTAAGCTCTAAAATTGGGCGTTCCATTTCATCTTTATAAAAATAATATTGCTCTTGAAAACTCAATTTTCCATCTTTTAAAAATATAGGTTTTTGAATAATTTGCTCAAAATCAAAATCTTTATTGCTTAATTGATGAATTTTTTTAAATTCATCATTTTTTAAAAAATCCAAACAACTTTTAATTTTAATATTATTTTGATCTTCAAAAAGATATAAATTTGTAAAACCTAATTTTTGCGCTTTGATTTTTTTATTATCCAGTATTAATTCTTTTGCTTCGTTAATTACATAGATATCATCTTGATCTTTCCAAACCTTTGAAATTTTAAAAATAGGAATTTCTTTGCTTATATTAAGATCGCTTAGGACTATAAAGCTGGGGCTTGTTTGATTGATATCCTTATCAAATACAGGTATAAAAGGCGCATCCTCATAAATTATGGCAAAAATTTGCTTGTCTTTTAGATCATAAAAATACGCTTCGCCTTTATAATTTTTAGAAAAAAGTAAGCTGATAGCAAAAAATAAAAATAAAAAAAATTTCAAAATTTTATCCTTGGTAACCCAAAATGATTTTTATACGCGAAACTGTATCAAAAAAACTGATTTTATTTTTAGAAACTACATAAAAAATTTCGTAATTTTTTGCTTTTAAATTTTGTTTAAATCCACTAGCTGTTTTTTGCAAATTTTTTCCTTGCCATAAAGGTTTTGCATTTAAAATATCACTTAAGATATCATCATAATATTCATTTTTAAAAAATTTTTTATTAAAAACTTTTTTATCATAACATGCAGCATTTAAACAAATTTTATCTTTAATTTTCAAATTAAAAAAAGCTTGACCTAAATGATAAACCTCTAAATTTAAGGTTTGATTTTCTTTTATTAAAAATCCAAAATCACTCATTTTAAGAAAAGGTGAATTTATGATTATTGCTATACTTTGACTGAGATTATTTTGATTTTTTACGGCACACGCATTAAAAAAGAATATTATCAAAAAGAAAAAAAATATTTTTTTCACAATTCTAAACCTTATTTTAAATTTTTAAAACTGATATTTAGCTCAAGATTAAGCTCACGAACAATTTTCATCACAGCTTGCAAATCATCAATTTGTTTTGCCACAACACGAATTTCATCTCCTCTGATTGAAGAATTCACCTTTAATTTACTCTCTTTTATAGCCTTATTGATTTTTTTAGCATTTTCACCATCTATAGAATCATTTGCTTTTAAATTTAAATGAAACATGGCTCCATTTTCACGAGAAAGCTCCTTAATAGCACTAGAATTAATACCTCTTTTGATAAGTTTAGAAATAACAATATCTTTTAAAACATCGAGTTTTGACTCACTTGAGGAGCTAAGTTTGAAAATGCTGTCTTTTTCATTCAACTCAATTTCAGTTTTAATACCCTTTAAATCATATCTTGAGTCTAATTCTTTTTTTGCCTGCTCAAAAGCATTTTTAAGCTCTTGTTTATCTATTGCTGCAGAAATATCAAAACTATGTTCACTTGCCATTTTTTATCCATTCTTCAAGATTTTCATAAACTCTACTCATTAAAGTATTAATAGCTTCTTTAGATGCCCATGCAATATGAGGAGTGATGATAAGATGTTCTTTATTTTTAATGTTTAAAAGTGGATGATTTTCTAACATAGGTTCTTTTTCCAATACATCAAGCCCAACCTTGATATTTTTTTGATCCATCACCTTTGCCAAATCTAACTCATTTATAATGCCGCCTCTACCAACATTGATCAAAACCGCATCATTTTTTAATGATTCTAATTTTTCCAAATTTAATAAATTCATCGTTTTATTATTTAATGGAGCATGGATACTTACAATATCGCAAATCTTTAAAAGTTCATCTAATTCTAAACGTTCAAATTCAGAATTTGTATTTGCCCCACTTGTAGAGTAATAATAAATTTTAGCTCCAAAAGCCTTTGAAATTTTAGCGACTTCTTTTCCTATAGAACCAAGTCCTATAATACCATGTTTTTTACCTTCCATGCTGACTAAAATTCTACTAAAATCTGTAAAAATAGGACTTTTGCACCATTTTTCATTTTTTACCCATTGATCATAATAAGGAATATGATTTAAAAAAGCAAAAATCAAAGCAAAAGTATGCTGTACAACACTCATTGTAGAATATCCTGCAACATTTTTTACCACAATATTTCTTTCCTTAGCATAATCAACATCAATATTATTTAATCCCGTGGCAGTTTCTAGCATAAGCTTAAGATTAGAGCAAGCATCTATAATTTCTTTATCGATCACTACTTTATTAGTCATCGCAATATCAGCATCTTTTAAACGCTCAATCACTTGCTCTTTATCTTTAGTTGTATCATAAAGTTTGATTTCTCCAAATTTTTCAAAAACACTAAAATCATAATTTCCTAAAGTTGCCGCATCTAAACATACTATTTTCATCTTTTACTCCTTAATAATATGTCCAACAAATTTTGAGGAATTATCAAGTATCATTCCACCTTTTCTAAAACCTAAACCACACCCTTCATAAGCAAAAAATACTCCTGCTTGATAAAACTCATTTTCATAAGAATTTAATTCTACGTATTCTTGATAAATGAATTTGTTATTTTCATAAGGTCCTTCATTTTCATTTAAAATTTGCTCATCTTTAATAATACTTACATTAGCCCCTTCTCTACCAAAAACCGGCTTTTTAACATAAGTTTTTCCAACTAAAGGCTGATCTTTTGTTTCTAAAAGTAATGGATGATTAGGGTAAAGCTCGTACAAAATTTTCATAATGCCTTTTGATTGAAATATCAAAGTATAAGCAGGATTTAAAATGATGGCCTTTTGATTACGCATGATCTGCGTTAAAAGCATAGCAAGATCTCCTTCTTCTATCGCTATATCTTCCCAAGGTATCAATTTAAACCAATATTCATAGTTAATTCCATCCTTAAAAATACCCTCATCACTAAATTCCACCTCATCCACATAAGAAAAATTAGTTTCAAAACCCGCTTCATTAGCAATATGAGTTAATAATTTCGTTGTGATTTCCTCTTCTTTGATTCCAGCGATACTTGAAAAAAGAATTTTCCAGCCTTGATAGTAATTTTCAAACAAACTAGTATCATCATTAAGTGTAATTAATCTTTTAAAATTTTCCATCAAGGATTCATAAATATTATTAAATTGATAACTTTCATCCATATTGTTTTGTTTTAAAATTGCCCATTGTAAAATGGCACTCTCAAAAAGAGATGTTGGAGTATCCGCATTAAACTCTAAAAGCTTAATAGGTTTTCCATCCAATCCTCCCGCAAAATCAAATCTTCCATATAAATGCCAATGAACATCATTTTCCCAACTCATTTTAATAGCATCTACAAGGTTAAAAGGAATACCTAATTCATCAAAGCGATCATTATCGATCACATTCTGTGCGGCTGCTACAAACATATCATAAAGCTCATTAGCCGCTTCATAATAAGCATTTGCCTCATTTTCTTTAACACAAACTAAAGCATCACTGATATAATCACTACCATCTTCGTCAGTATGCCAAGAAAAGCCTATACTTTCTAAATAATCCTTTTGAAGCTTATTAACTTTTAATAATCTCATACACCTTCCTTAAGAACCAAAACCAAAACTAAAACCAGAACTTGTTTTAGATCCACCTTTAAAAAAGCCCGATCTTGAAGAACTAGAAGATTTACTTGTACTTGCCTTATTAAAACTATTCACACTTCTTTGATAAGCACTTTGACTTGTAAAGGCTCCACGTTGTTGATTAATAAAATTTTGATTGCCAAAAAGTTTTGAACCAATCCAGTTTCCTATAATAGCTCCAGCAGCACTTGTAAGTAAAGTTTCACCTAAACTCAATCCACCACTATTCATTTGATGATTACTTTGAGTAAGATTAGAAGTTCCATTATCTATTTTCTCGGCCTCTTGTTTTATAAGCGCATCCATTTCTTCTTTGCTTAAAATTCGTTCTGTACCATTTAAATCTTTTAAAATTACCACGGTTTCATCGCTAGGAAATTGATATTTTATTTTATATTGACCCGGTGCAACTTCTTCTATGACAACAAAAGCACCTTGCATATTTGAAATTTGATTTGAAGTATCTGAGTTATCGCTACTACAAGCAACCAAAGCACCCCCTGCTACAGCTGCTAAACCACCTATCATACCGATTTGAATAATTTTTTTAATCCTTTTCATAAATAAGCACCCCTAATAACCAAAAAAATTAATGATTAATTCTAACAAAAAATAATAAATTCATTCTTTGATATTAGAAAAATTAAAATAGTTTTGTACTTAAAAAATTTTTAATTGAGTTTTAAAGAAGATTCAAGGATTATCAAAAGCCTTGAAAAGGCCTTTGATCTTAAAGTCTTGATTCGTATCGTCTAAGCATATAAAGTCTTTTAAGCATTTTTTTACGTGCTGAAATTTTTTGTTTTTTACGAATTTCAGTCATAGGCTCAAAAAATCTTCTCGCTCTAACTTCAGTTACAACAAGATTTCTATCAACTTGTTTTTTGAATTTACGATATGCTTCGTCAAAAGACTCGTTAGGATGCACCTTAATTCCTGGCACTATCCTCACCACCTTTCGTAATTTAATTTTGCTTAACAAAATTTCATTGTTAAGAGCAAAGATTATAAAATATTTATCATTAAATATTTCTTATTAAAGGTGACTTAGAAAACATTTAAAAAATATTTTAGTTTTTATGAATTATAATAGCCATAGAAAATAGAAATAAAAAAGGAGTTAAATGCAAAATTTTATTACCGATTATACGAAAAAGCGTTATATTCTTTATGGTATTATTAGTATTATTGCATTAAGTTTGCCATTTATTAGAATCAATGGGAATCATTTTTTTCTTTTAAGTTTTGTCCATGCTAAATTAAATTTATTCTTTGTTTCTTTCTCCACTCAAGAATTTTATCTTATGCCTTTTGTCCTTATACTTCTTTTTTTATTTATATTTTTTATAACGACATTAGGGGGTAGAATTTGGTGTGCTTGGAGTTGTCCTCAAACTATCTTTAGGGTTATTTATAGAGATTTAATCCAAACAAAAATTTTAAAAATTAGAAAAAATATCAACAATAAACAAAAAGAATATTCCGGTCAATATTTAAAAAAAACAATTGCCGTTATTTTATTTTATTTTATCTCTTTAATTGCTATAAGTAATTTACTTTGGTATTTTGTTCCACCAGAAGAGTATTTTGAATACATAAAAAATCCCAATGAGCATTTTCTTTTGATGGGAATTTTATTTTTTGGAAGTCTACTTTTTACCCTTGATGTCACTTGTCTAGCAGAAAAATTCTGTATCTATGTTTGTCCATATGCTAGAATACAATCAGTTATGTTTGATCGCGATACTATGCAAGTTATTTATAATGAAAAACGTGGGGGAGTTATTTTTGATGGTAAATTTAAACTTCATAAAAAACCTCCTCAAGGAGAATGTATAGGATGCGAAGCTTGTGTGAGCGTTTGCCCAACACATATTGATATTAGAGCAGGAATGCAGCTTGAATGCATTAATTGCTTAGAATGTGCCGATGCTTGTTCTAAAATTCAAAATAAATTTAATCGCCCAAGCCTTATTAACTGGACAAGTGTCAAATCAATAGAAACCAATCAAAAAATTAAATATTTTCGCTTTCGAACTGTTGGTTATTTAATCGTTATTACAATTGTCTTAATTGCCTTATTTGTTATGGGTAGTAAAAAAGAACACATGCTTTTAAATATCAACCGAAGTAGTGAATTGTATCAGATTTCACGCGTAGGTGACAATATAGAAGTTTCAAACGCATATACATTTTTATTTCAAAATACAGATATAAAAGATCATGAGTATTATTTTGAAGCTAAAATAGAAGGTATTGACAACGGTATTGAAATTATTCGTCCGAGCAAACCTTTTAAAATTTCAGCCGGAGAACAGAGCAAAAAAATTGTCATCATTAAGGCTATAAAAAAACTTGCTAACGATAATCATAAAGATGTTATTTTTCCGCTTTCAATTAAAGCTTATGCTAAAGATGATAACAAAATCGTTATTTTTAGAAAAACGATTTTTATTTATCCTAAAGTTTCAATTTTTAAGGAGGTAAAATGAATTTAAACAAAATACTTTCTAAGAAAAATTTGGCTCGAAAAGATAAAATAAAAAAAGTCGCCTGTGAACTTTTTTTAGCACGAGGATTTCAAGAAACCAGCCTAAGTGATATTATCAAAATTTCTGGGGGCTCTTATTCTAATATTTATGATTGTTTTCAAAGCAAAGAGGGTTTATTTTTTGAAATTTTAGATGATGTTTGCAAGAAACATTTTGATCTTATTGCATCTCAAATTCATATCTCTGAAAATAAAAATTTAAAAGAAAATTTAATTTCTTTTGCTAAAGTTTTTGTCAATATATATAATACAGCTCCAATGGTTTCTTTGGGAAAAATTATTTTTTCTCAAGTTTATAATACAGCTTATCTTCAAAATTGGATACAAGATAATCAAAAATTTTTCGCTCGTAACATCTTAGCAAATCTTTTTTCAAAGCAAAAAAATAAATACATCTGCGATAATGCCGCAAAGTTGGCCATTACTTTTTGCAATATGCTAAAAGAACCTTATTATACTTTAAATGTTCTAGTAGATTCCCCGCTTATGAATAATAAAGAACAAGAAGAACATATAGAATTTATGGTTGATCTTTTTTTAAATGGTATTTCAAATAAAACCTAAAAAATATTAAATTCAAGTTTAATTAATAAAATTTAATTAGAATACCAATGTTTAAATATTTTAATAATAAAAAATACAAAAATTAAGGTAAAAATGATGAAATTTGTAAAAAATATCTTTTTAATAAGTATTGCATTTTTAGTTTGTGCTTGCGAAAAAAAAGAAGTTCCCAAAATGCAACAAGATCCAATATCTGTAAGTTTTATGAAAGCAAAATCTGAAAATTTACCTCTTAGTTTCACCTATCCAGCAAAACTCGTAAGCGATTATGATGTGATATTAAAACCTCAAGTAAGCGGAGTGATATTAAAAAAATATTTTAAAGCCGGCGATAGAGTTAAAGAGGGTCAAAAATTATTTCTCATTGAACCTGATAAATTTGAAGCAAATGTTAATTCTGCACAAGGAAAATTCTTAATGGCAAAAGCTAGTTTTGACAATGCTCTAAAAGATTATGAAAGAAACAAAATTTTATTTTCAAAAAAAGCCATTTCAAAAAAAGAATACGATACTTCTTTAGCAAATTTTGATAGTGCAAAAGCAGAACTTGCAAGTTCCAAAGCTGATCTACAAAACGCTAAAATTGATCTTAGTCATACTGAAATTCTTGCACCATTTGATGGAGTTGTCGGTGATGCTTTAGTCAATGTAGGAGATTATGTTAATTCCGCAAATACAGAATTAGTCCGCGTTACAAACCTTAATCCAATTTATGCAGAATTTTACATTTCTGATACAGATAAACTTAATATTATACGAAATACTCAAAGTGGAGAATGGGATCTTAAAAATATTCAAGCTACATTGAATTTAAATGGAGAAGAAGTTAAAGGAAAACTTTATTTTATCGATTCAGTGATAAATGCAGATAGTGGAACTGTTAAAGCTAAAGCTATTTTTGATAATAACAATTCTAGTCTTTTACCAGGAGCATTCGCCACAATCACTTCAGAAGGATTTATCCAAAAAAATGGCTTTAAAATACCACAAAGCGCCATCAAACAAGATCAAAATGAAGTATATGTTTATACCATAGTTAATAACAAAGTTACAAAAAGCCCAATCCACATCAGCTATCAAAACAATGAATATGCCATCATCGACTCTGGACTTAAAAATGATGATAAAATTATTTTAGATAATTTCAAAAAAATTCACATTGGATCTGAAGTTCAAGAAATTGGGAGTAAATAATGTTCTCTAAGTTTTTTATAGAAAGACCAATATTTGCCTCTGTTGTTGCCATTATTATTTCAATTTCTGGAGCCATAGGTTTAATCAATCTACCCGTAGAGCAATATCCTGCGCTAACCCCCCCTACAGTTCAAGTAACAGCAAGTTATACTGGTGCAGATGCTCAAACGATAGCCTCAACTGTTGCAACTCCTATTGAAGATGCAATCAATGGCGTTGATAATATGATTTATATGGATTCTACGAGTTCTACAGGCCAAATGAAACTCACTGTTTATTTTGATATAGGAACTGATCCTGATCAAGCAACTGTGAATGTAAATAATAGAATTTCAGCAGCAACAGCAAAACTCCCAGAAGCAGTTAAAAAACTTGGGGTAACCGTTAGAAAATCTTCTTCTTCGATACTTGAAGTTGTTTCCATCTATTCGGATGATAATTCGATGAGCGATGTAGATATTTTTAACTATACTACTTTAAATATCTTAGATGAATTAAAAAGAATTCCTGGAGTTGGAGATGCTAACGCCATAGGTGGTAAAAACTATTCTATGAGAATTTGGCTTAAACCTGATTTATTAAACAAATTTAACATAACCGCTACAGATGTTATCAATGCAATTAATGAACAAAATGCTCAATATGCGACAGGAAAAATTGGCGAAGAACCTGTTATCAATAAATCCGCTCAAGTACTTTCTATAACAATGCAAGGAAGACTTTCCACTCCTAAAGAATTTGAAAATATCATTATAAGAGTTAATAAAGATGGATCTTTCTTGAGAATTAAAGATGTGGCAAATGTAGAAATAGGATCTCAAGAATATACCTCAACCGGACGTTTGGGCACCAAACCAGCTGTTCCAATTATGATTAATTTACAATCAGGTGCTAATGCTGTAAGCACTGCAAAATTAGTCAATAAAAAACTTGAAGAACTTTCTAAAAATTTCCCTCAAGGTTTAAAATATAAAGTTCCTTTTGATACAACAATTTTCGTTAAAGCTTCTATTAAAGAAGTGATAAAAACTTTTGCTGAAGCCTTAATTTTAGTTCTTATTGTTATGTATCTTTTCTTGAAAAATTTCAGATCAACCCTTATTCCAATGATCGCTGTTCCTGTTTCATTACTGGGAACTTTTGCTGTACTTTATTTACTTGGCTTTAGCATTAATCTTTTAACTCTTTTTGCCCTTGTTTTAGCCATAGGTATTGTTGTTGATGATGCTATCATAGTGGTTGAAAATATTGATAGAATTATACATTCTAACCCCAATATTTCGATCAAAGATGCAGCTATTCAAGCTATGCATGAAGTAAGTTCACCGGTTATTTCTATTGTTCTTGTTTTATGTGCTGTTTTTATCCCTGTGTCATTTATTTCAGGGTTTGTAGGAGAAATTCAAAAACAGTTTGCCCTAACCTTAGCCGCTTCTGTTGCTATTTCTGGATTTGTTGCACTCACATTGACTCCTTCATTGTCTGCAATTTTTTTAACAAGAAATGAATCAAAACCTTTCTATTTTGTTCAAAAATTTAATGATTTTTTTGACTGGAGTACTTCTGTATTTAGTGCTGGTGTAGCCTATATGCTAAAACGCACTATTCGCTTTGTTCTTATTTTTTGTATTATGCTAGGAGCGATTTTTTATTTATATAAAATTGTACCAAGCTCTCTTGTTCCAAGTGAAGATCAAGGTGCTATTATAGGTCTTATCAATCTACCTGCTGGCACACCTTTACATAAAACCATAGAAGAAGTAGAAAATATGAATAAAGATATCTACAAAATGGATAGTGTAGAATCAGCTATTTCTCTTATAGGATTTGATCTTTTTACAAGCTCTTTAAAAGAAAATGTTACGGTAACATTTTTAAAATTAAAAGATTGGAGTGAAAGAAAATTAAATTCTAATCAAATCATTGGTATGTTATTTGGAAAATATGCAAACGATAGAAACGCTCAAAGCTTTTTTATTAACCTTCCTGCGATCCCTGGAATCAGTTTAACAGGTGGTTTTGAAATGTATGTCCAAAATAAAAGCGGAAAAACTTATGATCAAATTCAACAAGATGTTAATAAATTACTAGAAGCAGCAAAAAAAAGAAAAGAATTATTTAATGTAAAAACAACCCTTGATACTAATTTTCCACAATATAAACTTATTATTGATCGAGATAAAATGAAATATTTTAATCTCAATATGCAAGATGTTTTTAATACTATTAGTGCAACAATAGGAACTTATTATGTTAATGATTTTCCTATGTTGGGAAAAAATTTCCAAGTTAATATTCGAGCTTTAGGAGATTTTAGAAATACTCAAGACGCGTTAAGAAATATCTTTGTAAGATCAAATGATGGAAAAATGATCCCTCTTAACTCATTTTTAACCCTCTCTAGAAGTGTTGGGCCTGATGATGTTAAAAGATTTAATCTTTTTCCAGCTGCTCTTATACAAGGAGATCCTGCATCGGGTTATTCTTCTGGACAAGCTATTGAAGCGATCTCAGCTGTTGCTAAAGAAACCTTAGGAAGTGATTATTCAATTGCTTGGGCAGGAACTGCTTATCAAGAAGTTAATTCTAAAGGCACTGGATTATTTGCTTTCACCTTAGGAATGGTTTTTGTATTTTTAATTTTGGCAGCTCAATATGAAAGATGGCTTATTCCACTTGCTGTTGTTACCGCTGTTCCTTTTGCAGCATTTGGATCTTTTCTTTTAGTAGCTCTTTCAGGATTTGACAACGATATATATTTTCAAACTGGACTTTTGCTTTTAATCGGACTTTCTGCAAAAAATGCAATTTTGATTATTGAATTTGCTATGGAAGAACATCTTAAAAAAGGAAAAAGTGTTTTTGATGCTGCCATTAGTGCTGCAAAATTAAGATTTAGACCTATTGTTATGACTTCACTAGCCTTTACTTTTGGTGTTTTACCAATGATTTTTGCTCATGGGGCAGGAAGTGCTTCCCGTCATGCTTTAGGAACTGGGCTTATAGGTGGAATGATCGCTGCTTCTACTTTAGCGATTTTCTTTGTTCCATTATTTTTCTATCTTTTAGAAAATCTAAGTATTTGGATTAACAAGAAAAGAGGTAAAATCCGTGAATAAGATTATTTCAATAAGTATTATTACAAGTCTTGGATTATTGATTTCAGCCTGCTCTTTAAGCCCAAATTTAAATATTCCTGAAGCAAATTATACCCTTGCTGATAGCAAACAAGAAAATAATAACGGTATTGATCAAAGATGGTGGGAAGAATTTCAAGATGAACATTTAAATAAACTTGTTGATTTAGCCCTTAGAAACAATTCTGATTTAAAAATTGCTTATATACATTTAAAACAAGCTAGCGCACAATTAGGGATCGATTTTAGCAATTTATTGCCAAAATTTGATGCAAGTGCAAATGCTCTAAGAAGTAAAACTTCGATAAATGCACCAACAAATAAAAGTGGTCAATTTAATTATGGCAATGACTTTAAAATGGGGTTAAATTTAAGCTATGAAATTGATCTTTGGGGTAAGTACCGAGATTCTTACAGATCAAGTAAAGCTTCTTTTGAGGCAAGTAAATATGATTATGAAGCGGCGAGACTTTCCATTATTTCAAATACAGTTCAAACGTATTTTAATCTCGTAAATGCTTATGAAAATGAAAATGCTTTAAAGCAAGCTTATGAAGCAGCACAAGAAATTTATCGCATTAACAATGAAAAATTTTCAGCAGGAACTACTGGAGAGTATGAATTATCTCAAGCTAAAGCCAATCTTGAAAGTATTTCTTTACAATACAATCAAGCACAACTTAATAAAGAAAACTATCTTAAAGCCTTAAAAATATTAACCTCCAATGATTTAAATAATATACTTTATCAAAATCAAGACTACCAAACCTTTAATCTTAAAGAGTTTGATATTCCAACTGGAATCACTAGCGAAATTTTATTACAACGTCCTGATATCAGCTCTTCTTTAGAAAAACTCATGCAAAAAAATTATCTTATAGGCGTTGCTCGTTCAGCTTTTTTACCTAGTCTTTCCTTAACCGGACTTTTAGGTTTTGAAAGTAATGATTTAGATACTTTGGTAAAAAATGGCTCTAAAACGTGGAATATAGGTGGAAGTTTTTTAATGCCTATTTTCCACTGGGGTGAAATTAATGAAAATGTTAATTTAGCCAAATTAAATAAAGATGAAGCCTTTATAAACTATGAGAATACTTTAAAAACGGCCTTTGGGGAAATTCGGTACGCTTTAGTTTCTAGAAAAAACATACGCTTACAATACGATAATGCTTTATCTAGCGAACAAGCCTATAAAAGGATTTATGAAATTGCTAAAGAGCGTTATGATGTAGGAGAAATGTCTTTGCAAGATTATTTAGAAGCTCGAAAAAATTGGCTTAATTCTCAAATCAATTTCAACAATACAAAATACTCTTATGCTAACTCTATCGTAGATGTTATCAAAGCCTTTGGCGGTGGATTTGATCGACAAGATGAAAATTCTTGGGAAAATGCCCAAAAAGAAGAGTTTCAAAATTTAGAAAATTCTTTAAAATAAACGTTTGATTTAGAAATCTTTTTCTAAATCAGCGCTTGTGATTTTATAGGCCTTATAAATAGCTGGTAATATTTTTCTTATTGCATAATCATAATGATAAAATCGTTTATACATCTCTTGGGCATTTAAATCTTTTGCATTTTTAAAATCAAAAACTTCAGTATTTTTCAATTTTTCAATATTTTCATCAAAAAAAGAATAAAATTCTGATCTTTTTTTAAATAAGGCATTTAAATCCTTAATAATTTCTGATTTTTCCATAATATCACATCCTTTTAAAATAATTTCTATTGAAATATAAAAAATTTACCATTAATTTAGTAAAAATTTGATAAAGTTCTCTATCATACTTTAATTATTAGGTTTATTCGATGAATTTGTTTCAAAATTTAGCTTTAAAATATTCTCATATTATGATGGAAAAATCTTTAGAAAAAGGTTTTAATGTTGAGCTTTTAAAGGATCCAAAAGAAAAAATCCCAAAAAATGATAAAACTTATATGCTTTATGCTCATATACCTTTTTGTCATACTTTTTGTCCTTATTGCAGTTTTCATAAATATTATTATGATGAAGAATTAGCTAAAATTTATTTTGAAAATCTAAGAAAAGAAATACTCTTAATTAAAGAAAAGGGGTTTGATTTTACCTCTATGTATGTTGGTGGCGGCACAACTCTTATTCATGAAGAAGAACTACTAAAAACCTTGGAACTTTGTAAAAAAATTTTCAATATTAAAGAAATTTCTTGCGAAACGGATCCAAATCATATAAAACCTGAAAAACTTTCCATGTTTAAAGGCGTAATCGATAGGTTAAGTTGCGGAGTTCAGAGTTTCAATGACGATATTTTAAAAAAAGTTGCAAGATATAATAAATTTGGCTCTTCTCAAATGCTTCAAGAAAAAATTTCAAAAGCAATAAATATTTTGCCTATTTTTAGTATAGATTTGATCTTTAATCTTCCAGGACAAACAACAGAGCAACTTTTAAATGATTTAACTGTTGCTAAAAATTTAGCTCCTCAACAAATTACAACTTATCCCTTAATGAAATCAGGATTAACCAAAGATAATATAGCTAAAAGTTTAGGCGTAAGCACTGAAGATAATGAATTTAAATTTTATCAAATCATACGAGACTTTTTTAAAGATTATCAGCAAAATAATGGCTGGAGTTTCTCTTTGGAAAAAAATACATTCAATGATGAATATGTAAGCTCTCATCATGAATATTTAGGAGTGGGTAGCGGTGCTTTTAGTTTTTTAGATGGAGAACTTTTAATCAATGCTTTTGATTTAAACGATTATTCAAGACTTATAAAAGAAAAACAAAATGCAAATATTGCAAAAGCTGATTTTGATAAAAAAGAAATCATAAAATACGTCTTTTTAACTGAAATTTTTGCGGGAAAAATAGATATCAAACGCTTCAATAAAACTCTTAATTGCGATCTTGAAAAAGAGCTTTTTATTGAGCTTTTGGGTCTTAAAATGAGCGGAGCCATCAAAAAAGAAGATGATTTTTTAACTACAAGCAAATTTGGTCAATATCTTTTTGTTGTTTTAATGAAAGATTTTTACACTGGAATGGATCTTGTTCGTGCAGTTTTTAGAGATAGTAAGCGTATTAAAAATAAAAACTTTATCGACATTATGAAAGAAGATGTTAATCCGCTTGAACCCGCTAGTATGGAGATCAAGGCGAATTAAGATTAGAACGGGCGGACAACCATCATTAAAGCGATAATGATAAACATAATTGTGGGAAATTCATTATAAATTCTAAAGTATTTTCCGCTTTTTGTATAAATATCTTTAGATAAAGCTTTTAAACAAAAATAATTGTGTATATGAAAAAGGATTAAAAGCGTTACACAGGTAAGTTTTACATGCATATAAGCTGCCCCTACCATTAAAATTTCTTTATGAGCATGCAACATTAAACTTCCGGTAATCAAAGTCGCAATCATTGCAGGGTTTTGTATAGCAAAATAAAGTTTTTTCTCTTGAATTTTTACCACATCAGTAAAACCTTTATTTTCTTTATGTTCTACATGATATACAAAAAGTCTTGGCAAGTAAAAAAGTCCGGCCATCCAAGAAACAAAAGCTAGATAATGCACCCATTTAATCCAAAAATAATATTCATTAATCCATTCTGTCATTTTTACTCCTTCTTTTTATAAAAATTTCTTGTATAAAAATCAACGCAACACTAATATTTATCATAACATCTGCTACATTAAAAATAGCAAAATTAAACCATTTGTGCCAAAAAAACATATCTACAACTCCACCATGCACAAAACGATCCAAAAGATTTGAGCATCCAGAACCTAACATTATCCCAAAAGCTATGATATGTTCTTTTAAAAATTTTTTTTGCCAAAAAAGATACATGACAAGTATCAATATAAATACCAAATGAAAATATTTTAAATAATGATCTAAAAAACTAAGCATTGAAAATGCAATACCAGTGTTTAGAGCAAAGGTTAAATCAAAATATTCACTTTGCCACCTCATCCCCCCTAAAGTCAATTGCTTAACCCATTGATCTAGGATAAATGCTGCTATAAAACAAAGGATAAATTGTAAATTTTTACTCATTTAAAGCTTTCTTAAAAAAATTAATAACATTATTCATTTCTTTTTCCAAAACTTTACTATCTTTATTTTCTAGCAAAAGCCTAATCAAATTTTCAGTTCCAGAGTAACGAAATAAATAATTAATATTTTTATTTTCCAAATCTTTTTTTAGTTCTTTTAAACCTTTAATTTTTTCTAAGTCTTTTTTTTCAGAAATTTTCAAATTTGTTAAAAGTTGCGGATAAGGCTTAATTTGACTTAAAATCGCACTCGCACTTTTTTTCCTTGAAAGCATTAATGCACTAAATTGCAAGGCTGCTATAAGCCCATCTCCTGTTTTAGCATAATCACTAAAAATAATATGCCCACTTTGTTCTCCACCAAAATTTCCACCGATGGCTTTTAGTTTTTCGAGTACATATTTATCTCCAACATTGCAAGTTTCAAGTGAAATTTCATGCTTATTTAAAAATTCTTTCAACGCCCCATTACTCATAATAGTTGCAACAACGCTTGATTTTAACTTGCCTTGCTCTTTTAAATAAAGAGCTAAAACACCTAATAAGCTATCACCATGTGCCACTTCGCCTTTTTCATTCACTACCACCAAACGATCAGCATCTCCATCGAAAGCAAAACCAACATCTGCACGAAATTTTATCACTTCAGATGCTAAATTCGACGGGTGCAAAGCTCCACAATTTTCATTAATATTAAGCCCATTTGGTTGATCATTGATCACAATAACTTCTGCCCCAAGCTCTCTAAATACAGTTGGTGCTACCTTATAAGAAGCTCCATGCGCCACATCTAAAACAACACGTAATGATTTTAAAGTCAAATCTTTAGGAAAAGAATTTTTAATTGAAACAATATAACGTCCTATAACATCATCAATTCTTTTAGCTTGTCCTATTTGATCCATACTCACTTTAGAATCTTGTATAAGTTTGTCATTAAAATAAATTTCTTCTATTTTTCTTTCAACATCTTCATTAAGCTTATTTCCATGTGCGTCAAAAAATTTAATACCATTATCATAATAAGGATTATGAGAAGCCGAGATCATTATACCTGCATCGCAACGCATATCTTCTGTTAAAAAAGCAATAGCAGGGGTTGGCATAGGTCCTATTTCAATGACATTATATCCTATAGAAGTCAAACCTGATACAATAGCATTTTCTATCATATAACCACTTCGCCTAGTATCCTTACCTACTAAAATATTATTTGTAATACTTTTATCTTTAAAATAAATTCCAGCAGCCATAGCCAAACGCATCGCTAAAAAACTATCTAGGAATTCTCCAGCTTTTGCTCTTACGCCATCCGTTCCAAAAAGTTTCATTTATATCCTTTTTTGATAGTATTACTTTAAATTATAACAAAAAATAAAGTCTGAAAAACTAATAGACTTAAAAAAGTCTATTAGTTTAATTAGAATTGAGGTAGTGGTGTTTTTTCTGTGGAAACTGGAAGCTGAGGATAAATTATTTTAGGTTTAACACCTGTTAAAGATTTTAAAAATGTCTCTATACTTTTTGCATCTTTATTAGAAATGTTAATTCCAAGTTGCACACTTCCCATCTCTTTAATAGCATCGGTTAATTTCCAAATCGCCCCATTGTGAAAATAAGGTGCTGTTTCAGCTACATTTCTTAAAGTTGGTGTTTTAACCATTCCATTTGCATCTCCTTTAAAATCACCTAAATTAGAAAATTTATATTTTCCAGCTACTTCGAAAGGTTGCATATTTCCGCCCAAATTAACTCCGTTATGACAAGCCACACATCCTTTGTCTATAAAAAGTCTTAAACCTTTTTTCTCATCATTACTTAAGGCTTTTTCATCGCCATTTAAAAAAGCATCAAAGCGAGATGGAGTGATCAAAGTTCTTTCAAAATTTGCAATCGCATCGGCTATATTGTCAAAACTAACACCACTTTTGCCATAAATTTGTTTAAATTCTTTCACATATTCAGGTAAAGATGAAATTTTTTCAACAGCTAATTTTGCAGGAGTAGCCATTTCTGGTTCTGATTGTATAGGGCCTTTGGCTTGATCTGCTAAATTTTTCGCACGACCATCCCAAAACTGCACATTATTTAAAAATGCATTATAAACGGTTGGAGAATTTAAATGATGGGGATTTTCTTTCCATTTATTTCCTATAGCAGTTGAAACTCCATCTGCACCACCTAAACCTAAATTATGACAAGTATTGCATGAAATAATACCACTTTTTGAGAGTCTAGGATCAAAATAAAGTTTTTTACCAAGTTCAACTTTTCTAAGATCAAATTGACTTACTTTCACTCCATTTGATTTTAAAATTTCCTCAACGCCTTTTTGATCTTTTGGCAAAGGCTTTAAACCAGAATTTTTAGCCTCATCAATTAAATTCATTGCACTTAGACTTGAAGCAACAAATATTGCTGCAAACAACAAAAATCTCATCTTTTACTCCTTTATATAGAATTAAAAATTTTAAATTTATTAATCTATATTAATAAATTATGAATAAATACTATTCTTTTAACGCTTAAATAAGAATAAAAAATATGTATTAATATTTTTTATTATTAGCTAGACTTATTTATTTTTTTTATCTATAATATTCCTTTACAAACAACCTAAAAATAATATTATGAGGTTTATAACAGTGGAAAATTTAATTATTTACGCTATGGCTTATTGCTTAGGTGCAATTCCTTTTGGCTTAATTTTGACAAAAAAATTTGCAAATATAAATATCAAAAATCAAGGATCAAAAAATATAGGAGCAACTAATGTTTTAAGAGTTGTAAAAGAATATAATCCCACTTTAGCTAAAAAACTTGCCATCACAACAGTGATTTTAGACTTTGCAAAAGCTGCATTACCTTTACTTGTGTTAAAATTTTTAAATTATGATTTAAATGTGCTTTGGAGCGTTGCTGTATTAGCTGTATTTGGACATTGTTATTCTATTTATTTATTATTTGAAGGTGGAAAAGGTGTTGCAACAGGCGCTGGAGCTATGATTGTACTTTTACCTTTAGAGGTTGTAACAGCTTTTGTTGTTTGGTTTATTGTGGGTAAAATTTTTAAAATTTCTTCCTTGGCATCTTTATTGGCCTTAGTAACCTTTATTGGAAGTTCTTTTATTTTTAATTACAATATGGAAGTTATTAATACTCACGCACCTGTATTTATCATAGCTTTTCTTATTTTTTATAAGCATATTCCAAATATTTATAGATTAATTTTCAAAAAAGAATGCAAAGTCATATAAGCATAAAAATACATTTTAAATGTATTATCGGAATTTTAAACTTTGAACGCAAAAAAAAGCAAAAAATTTGTGTTAAATTAAAAGCTAAGGCAAATGATTTTTTAGACTATGCAAAGGTTTCAAAAAAAATCAAAA
The DNA here is from genome assembly GCF_020135895.1 of Campylobacter sp. 2457A. Taxonomy (NCBI): domain Bacteria; kingdom Pseudomonadati; phylum Campylobacterota; class Epsilonproteobacteria; order Campylobacterales; family Campylobacteraceae; genus Campylobacter; species Campylobacter sp. 2457A. The sequence continues at coordinate 68,802 of NZ_JACHTO010000001.1, forward strand.
AAATATACAAAAAAGAAAAATTTTTTACCTTAGAGGAATCTTTGGATTTTGTAAGTGAAAAACTTCATTGTAAATTTCCTCAAATCACTTATTTGAAAATAGCAACTTTTAAACCTAAAATAATAAAAAATGGCAAAGTTGGAGTAAAATTAAAAAAAAGATATTAATTTTTTTTTAAAGATATCTAAACATTTACTTAAACTATGTTATAATTTTTAAAATTTTCTTATTACGAAGGATAAAACAATGAGAATTTTAGTTATAGAGGATGAAATTAGCCTTAATAAGTCTATTATAGATAATCTCAATGAATTTGGCTATCAAACAGATTCATCGGAAAATTTTAAAGATGGGGAATATTATATTGGAATAAGACATTATGATTTGGTATTAGCAAGCTGGAACCTATCTGATGGTGATGGTACAGAACTTATCAATATCATAAAACAAAAATCCCCTAGAACTTCAATAGTTATCATGTCTTCAAAAACTGATAAAGAAACGGAAATAAAAGCTCTTAAAGCAGGAGCTGATGATTTTATAAAAAAACCTTTAGATTTTGATATTTTACTAGCAAGAATTGAAGCAAGATTAAGACTTGGTGGAACAAATGTGATTAAAATTGAAGATCTTATCATTGATCCAGATGAAGAAAAAATCACTTATAAGGATCAAGATATAGAACTCAAAGGGAAACCTTTTGAGGTTTTAACTCATTTAGCTAGACATTCAGATCAAATTGTATCTAAAGAACAACTTTTAGATGCTATTTGGGAAGAACCTGAACTTGTAACCCCAAATGTTATTGAAGTGGCTATCAATCAAATTCGCCAAAAAATGGACAAACCTTTAAATATTTCTACTATTGAAACAGTTCGCAGAAGAGGATATCGTTTCTGCTTTCCTAAAAAATCTTGAAAAAAATTTTACACCATTTCTTGGTGTAAAATTTATCTTTTTTATTTAATTTTATATTATATTTAAGTTTGATTATTGTATAAACTAGACAAATATTATTTAGTTTATGAAAGGTTATAATGGCTCTTTTAATAACAAAAGATTGCGTATGTTGCGACGCTTGCAGAGAAGAATGTCCTGATGAGGCTATTTATGAACATAGTCCAATTTATGTTATTGACGCTGATCTTTGCTCTGAATGTGTGAATGATTTTTCAGAACCTGCTTGCATAGTGGCCTGTCCTTATGAATGTATCATTCCAGATCCTGATAACATAGAAAGTATAGAAGAGTTAAAATTAAAAAATCGCAATAGAGATCTATAATGGCCAAAAAAACCGCTGTTGTTGATTTAGGATCAAATTCTATTAGAATGGTGATTTTTGAAAAAACTTCAAGATATGGTTTTTATACAACTTGTGAATACAAACGTAAAGTAAGATTAGGTGAAAATTCTTACAATAATGGTAAAATTCTTCAAGAAGAAGCTATGCAAAAAGCTGAAAATGCTTTAAGATTTTTCAAGCAATGCTCTTTAAAACACAAATGTAAAAAAATTTTCATCATAGGAACTTCAGCTTTAAGAGATGCCCCTAACTCTAAAGAATTTATAAAAAGAATCAAAACCAAGCTTAATTTAAATATACGATGTATTGATGGGAAAGAAGAAAGTTATCTAGGTGGTTTAGCCGCTTTAAATCTTTTAAGCCCTTTTAAAGATGCCACTACTCTTGATATAGGTGGAGGATCAAGTGAGCTTTGTTTGATTAAAAACAATAAAATAGTTTCTTGTATTTCTTTAGACATAGGAACAGTTAGATTGAAAGAATTGTTTTTTGACAAAGGAAAAACCAAATCTTTAGATCAGTTTATTGATCCTATTTTAAAACAAATTCCTAAAGAATTTTGCAATCACAATCTTATAGCCATAGGCGGAAGCTTAAGAGCTATTTCAAATTCTATTATGCAAAAAAATTCTTATCCTTTAAAAAATTTACACGATTTTCGTTATGATTTAGAAGAAGAAAGAGAACATATTGAAAAAATTCTTGAAGCTAAAGTTGATTCTTTGGCAAATTTTGGCATCAAAAAAGACCGTTTTGATACTATTAAAAAAGGAATTTTTATATTTTTAAAAATTGCCCAAAAACTCAATACAAAACATATTATAACAAGTGGAGTGGGAATTAGAGAAGGAATATATTTAAAAGATTTATTACGCCCAAACAATCGTTTTCCTGTCAATTTCAATCCTAGTTTAAAATCTTTACAAGATAGATTTCTACAAGAAGATAAAAATAATCATACAGCCAAATTTGCAATGCAATTATTCAATGCTTTAAAAAACATTCACAAAATTCATGATCATTATAAACAAAGCTTGTTAGCTGCAGCCAAACTATGTCATATAGGAGAGTATTTGAATTTTTATTTTTCAAATGAACACTCTGCGCATTTTGTTTTAGGTGGATTAAATTATGGTTTTTCACACAAAGAAAAAGTTTTAATCGCAAATATTATTAAGCTAAATGGAAAAAAAATCAACCCATATAATCTAGAGCCTCATAAACAACTTTTGCCTAATTTTCATATTCTTTCTTGGTTAAATTTCATACTCAATTTAGCAAAAACTCTAAACAATACCAATGAAAGCAAAATCAATTTTACCGTTTTAGATAATACGCTTTATATTTTTAATGAATTTAAAGAACTAAATTTACCAAAAGAAGAATTGAAAAAAATTGCAAAACCTGCATCAATAGCTTTAAGCTTTAATCAAAAGCCTTAGAGCTATTTTTTCTGACGTTGTTCTATAAGATTTTGTATGCGTTTTTTATTTTCCTCAAAAAAAGAATCAAAATTCTTTTCTTTTTTTTCTAAATCAATTTGCCCCTGCTCTGCTTCTGCACTCTCTAAAACAATATTAGAATTACCTATTATCATAGTATATCTTTTATGGGCGTATTCAAAAACGACTAATTGATTGTTTTTATCTAAAAATCTTTGAAAAATCATACGAAAATCTCTTGAAATACCGCTTTTTTTTGAAATCAAAGAATTTTTAAGCCACCAAAGTATTATAAGTAAAATTATTAAAATCACCATAACTAAAATATAGTTTGTATAATCATATTTAACCAAATTTGCATCCTTAAATTCAAATGAAGTTTCTTTTTCTTGATTTGATTTCAAAATAGAATCTTGACTCAAATTTTCTTGTTTATTTTGCTGTGTAACTCGAATTCTTACTCCGAATTTATCATTAATAGAACTCACATTAAGTGAAATATTTTGTTTGTTTTTTAACATGATATAAGTATCATTATTTTTCGAGCTAATACTAACTCTATCAACGAGTTTAGAATTTAAATTTTTTAACTCGTCTTTAGAATACGTTAATTTGCTAAAAGTTAAAAGAATAAAATTCTTATCTTTTGTTTGAGAAATTTTTCCATTATAAGCATTATCAAAAGAAAGCATCAAATCGACTCGATCATTTCTATCATAAATATTATAATCGACTAATTTAACCGCAAACAAAGGCAAAGTCAAAAAACACAATAAAAAAAATTTCATTTATATTTCTTTTTTAAAATATTGAAGCACAGTTTTAGAATCTAAAATTTCATTAATCCTTATCGCTAAATTTTTCTCATAAACCATAACTTCACCCTTGCCAAAAATACGTTTATTGATATAAAGTTCCACGCTTTCACCAGCAGGTTTTTCAAGATCAATCACTGAACCTACTTCTAATCTTAAAAGATCTGCCACACTCATATTTGTTGTACCAAGCTCACTGACAAAATCTACACTGATATCTAAAATATCTTCATAAGATTGTAAAAGTCCGTGAGTTTCAAATTCTATTTCATTGCTCATTATTGACAATATCCTATTCTAAAACAATAATCTTTAAAACCATAAGTTAATGACTGGTCTAAAATAATATTTGGATTATGTATTCTTCCTAAATATTCTGGTATGCCGAGTTTATACTCATCATCACCACCTTTAGCATCATTGAGTAATTTTTTCGCATATCCTACAATCTGATTAGCACATTCTTTAACAAGATCACACCTATCATCTTCTTGAAAATCTTCCTCTCCAATGAAAATGGTTGAAACTAAATGTAAAAATTCTGTCGAAAAAAATAAATAAAAATTATATTCTCTACCGCTTTTTTCTACCACAGAAATGCTAGAGCCATAAAATTCACCTTTTAATTCTTCAATGGGTTCCATATGAACCTGTAAAATGTGCTCAAAAAAATGTATTATGGAATATTCAAGAGTTTTTAACATAATCTATTAACCGCCTTTAATTAAAACCCTATAATTATTATAAAATATAATAAAATAAATTTGCTTATAAACTATTTATATCGAATAAATAATGCGAAAATTATAAATACCAAAATACCTTTTAATATTAAACATAAGATAATACTTAGCTTAATAAGATAAAATATTTAACTTAAAAATAACAATTACTAGGAAAAATTATGGATTTTTCAGATCTACCTTATTTATTAATAGGCATATTTTCAGGTATAACTTCAGGTCTTTTTGGTATAGGTGGAGGTATGGTTATCGTTCCTGCGATGCTCGTTTTAAATGAGAGTTCCCATCATGCAATTGGAATTTCAATCTTGCAAATGATTTTTGCTGCAATTTTTGGATCTTATATTAATTACAGAAAGAAAAATTTAAATATTAAAGATGGTATCGTTATAGGACTTGGCGGGCTTTTAGGCGCAAGCTTTAGCGGATTGCTTTTAAAATTTTTAAATGATATTAGCCTAACAACAATCTTTTTATGCGTCAGCTGTGTTTTTTTTATAAAATATGCTTTTGGCTTTAAAGAAAATGCCGTTAAAAGTGAAAGAAGTGCTTTGCAAAAAAATATTATTTTATTTATAGCTGGCTCTTTTACTGGAATTTTTGCGATTTCTTTGGGTATAGGCGGAGGACTTTTGATCGCTCCAATTCTGGCTTATTTTTTAGGATATGATAGCAAAAAAGTAGTTTCTTTATCTTTATTTTTTGTTATTTTTGCTTCTATTTCTGGGATTTTGTCTTTATCAACTTCAGGAGTTATTGATCATGTAGTAATTCATAAAGGTATTATTGTAGGCATTGCCTCTATGATAGGAGTTTTCATTGGTATAAAAATCATTGAAAAAATGCAAATTTCTTCTCATAGAAAAATTTTACTTTGCATTTATGCCTTATCCATACTTGGGACAACTCATTCTTTACTTAAAAAACTTGCAATCATAAGCTTTTAGTAAAATTGTGTTAAAATTTTAATTTATTTAATATAAATTTTTAGGAAAAATGATGAATGATAAAATTAAAATTATCGGTGCTAAAGAGAATAATTTAAAAAATATTGATCTTGAAATTCCAAAAAATAAACTTATAGTTTTTACAGGGCTTAGCGGTAGTGGAAAATCAACACTTGCTTTTGGGACACTCTATGCTGAAGGACAACGCCGCTACATAGAAAGTTTAAGTGCTTATGCAAGGCAATTTTTAGATAAAGTAGGCAAACCCGATGTAGATAAAATAGAAGGCTTAACTCCAGCTATTGCCATCGATCAAAAAACTACATCTAAAAATCCTCGTTCTACTGTCGGGACTATCACTGAAATTTATGATTATCTAAGACTTTTATACGCAAGGATAGGCATTCAACATTGCCATCAATGCGGTCAAGAAATTTCATCCATGAGTGCTAATGATATAGTCAATGAAATTTTAAAATTTCCTAAAGGGGCAAAGATTATTATTTATGCACCTTTAATAAGAGAAAAAAAGGGCACTTATACTGATTTGCTTGAAAATTTACGCAATAAAGGCTACGTTAGAGCACAAATTGATGGAGTTTTAGTTAGACTTGATGAAGAAATAGAACTCGCAAAAACAAAAAAACACACGATAAAATTAGTCATTGATCGCCTTGAAATTAGTGAAGATTTACTTTCAAGACTTGCAAGCGATATTGAAAAAGGTTTGGAAGAAAGTTTTGGAGAGATTGAAATCGAAGTTTTAAATCACGAAGAAGTAGGCATCAATAAACACTATCACTATAGTGAGCATTCAGCTTGTTTTAATTGTAAAATTTCTTTTGTTCCTCTGGAGCCTTTAAGCTTTTCATTTAATTCTCCAAAAGGTGCTTGTCAATCTTGCGATGGCCTAGGCATTCGTTATACCTTGGATATGAAAAAAATCATCGATGAAAGTTTAAGCATAGAAAATGGTGCTGTAAAAATCATGTATGGCTTTAACAAAAGTTATTATTATAAATTTTTAATCGCTTTTTGCGAACAAAATGAAATTTCTATCAAAAAACCTTTTTTAGAGCTTAGTGAAGAAGAAAAACGTCTTGTATTATACGGCAATGCAAAAACTATAGAGTTTTTTTGGAAAAGAAATCGCTTAAAAAGAACTTTTGAAGGCGTTGTTAAAATGGCTTATGAAATGCTAAAAGATGAAAAAGACTTGGGTGAATATATGAGTGAAAAAATCTGCAAAGATTGTCAAGGACACCGTTTAAAACCTGAAAGTTTAGCTGTGCGTGTTGCCAAAAAAGATTTGGGTGAAATTTTAGATATGAGCATAGAGGATAGCACGACTTTTTTTTCCAATGAAAAAAATTTCTCCTATTTAAGCAAACAGCAAAAGCTTATTGCTAAACCTATTTTAAAAGAAATCAATGAAAGACTTTTCTTTTTATATGATGTAGGTCTTGGTTATCTTTCTTTGGGGCGCGATGCAAGAACTATTAGCGGAGGGGAGGCACAAAGAATTCGCATTGCTTCTCAAATTGGAAGTGGATTAAGCGGGGTTATGTATGTCTTAGATGAACCAAGCATTGGACTTCATGAAAGAGATACAGCAAAACTCATTAAAACTTTAAGAAATTTACAACAAAAAGGCAATACCTTAATCGTTGTAGAACATGATAAAATGACTATAGAAGAAGCAGATTTTATAGTCGATATTGGTCCAAAGGCAGGAAAATTTGGAGGAGAAGTTGTATTTTGTGGAACCTACAAAGAGCTTTTGAAAAGCAAAAGTGAAACTGCGCTTTATATGAATGGCAAAAAACAAATTTCACAACTTCACAATAGAAAACAAGAAGAATGGCTAGAGCTTAAAAATGTTAATATTAACAATATCAAAAATCTAAACGTTAAATTTCCTTTACAAAATTTAGTTGCCATTACCGGCGTTTCAGGATCAGGAAAAAGTTCTCTTATACTTCAAACCCTTTTACCTTTTGCTCAAGAAGAATTAAATCGTGCCAAAAAAGTTAAAAAACTTGGTGGTGTAGAAATTGAAGGACTTGATAAATTAGATAAGGTTATTTATCTTGATCAAAGTCCTATAGGAAGAACTCCACGTTCCAATCCTGCTACCTATACTGGTGCTATGGATGAAATAAGAAATCTTTTTGCAGCTACTAAAGAAGCAAAAATGCGAGGCTATAAAGCGGGGCGTTTCTCTTTTAATGTCAAAGGGGGACGTTGTGAAAAATGTAGCGGCGATGGAGAAATTAAAATAGAAATGCATTTCTTACCTGATGTTATGGTGGTTTGCGATACTTGCCATGGCAAACGTTACAATGATGCTACTTTAGAAATCAAATATAAAGGCAAAAATATAAGCGAAGTATTAAATATGAGTGTTTTAGAGGCAAATGAATTTTTTACTTCAGTGCCAAAAATTCGCCAAAAATTAGAAACTTTAGTTAAAGTGGGACTTGATTATCTTACTTTAGGACAAAATGCTACAACTTTAAGTGGTGGAGAAGCTCAAAGAATTAAACTAGCTAAAGAATTAAGTAGAAGTGATACTGGAAAAACACTTTATATCCTTGATGAACCTACTACTGGACTTCATTTTGAAGATGTTAATAAACTTATTTCTGTATTACAACATTTAGTTGATCTTAAAAATTCTGTTTTTGTTATAGAACATAATTTAGATGTCATTAAAAATGCTGATTATATTATCGATATGGGTCCAGAAGGCGGGATAAAAGGCGGAAAAGTAATCAGCACAGGAAGTGTAGAAAAAGTAGCTAAAGATCATAAAAAAACAGGGTCTTATACCGGATATTATCTAGATTTAGAACTTAAAAATATAAAAAATTAAAAATGACACAAGTGCAAAAAATAGTATTTTTTAAATTACTGATTATCTTGCCATTAAAATTTAACAACAAATTAAAACCTATAAAGGATTTTTATAGGTTTTAATAATATCTTTATGATTATTTGTACGATCTAAAATATAAATGATATCATTTTTTATGGCCATAGATTTTGGATTTTCAAGCCCATTTATTGTATATGCATCTATAATTTTAGCATTCTTATAATCAATCACAAGCATAGTGCTATAACGCAAACTTAAAGCTAACATTTTATCTCCAACTATATCGGTTGCAACAATATAATAATCATTAATATTTCTATCTTTTTTAAGCTTTAAATTTTTATCCACACTTAAAACAGATTCTCCGCTTAAAAGATAATCTTTTGTACTTGCATAAGATAATATAAGTTTAGGACTAAATTGATTTGGAACCGTAATAAGATATAAAAAATTACCATCACTGGTATAAGAATGAACATAATTTTGCTTAGATCTTATGGTTAAAATATATTTTCTTAAAGGCTCATACCACCCTTCCTTGTGAGAAAAAAATGCTGGCATAATAGATCCACTAGTTTGTTTAAATGCTTGCCATTCAAGCATAGGATCAATTTTCACTTCTTTAGAAACTTTTTGAGTTCCACTAAAAGTTTTATTAAAAGCCCCTATAATCAATTTATCGCCAACAAAAGTAGCGCCAACTATATACTTCATATCATTACCATTGGTTTTATCAAATAAAACGAAACCATTTGATCTGTTAAAATCTTTAGTATAAACCACAGCCATTTCATTGGTTATTAAAGCAAACTCGTCGCTATTTTTATTATAAGCTATAGCATTAATTGATTTAAATTGATTTAATTCTGGAATAGTAACTTCATAACTGCGATTAAGAGATACAATACTCTTATTGATTTCAAAGGCACCTTTAGAGCTATCTCTTTCAAAAGTTAAATTTTTTGGTTCATTTAAATCTTTGATAAATACACTTTCTGGAACATTTTTACCTAAAAGATTAAATTTAGCTAACCTACTCCAAACTTCAGTTGTCCAAGTTTTTGTCATAATCGACATATCAAAAGTCAAACGATCAGGATTAGATTTTCCAGTAAATGGAGGAATTCCATTAACAATTAAGGCTTGAAAAGCATTTGAGCAAACCACTATAAAAGAAAGCGTAAATACAATTTTTGAATATAGACTTAAAGGCTTTGGTTCCATTTTTTCACTCGCTAAATCTCGCATCATGGAACTTTTTTTACGTATAAAAAGAAGAGCTAAACTCATTACTACTACAACACACCAATAAACTACAACAGCCCAAGTATAAGTATGAGCTCCTACAAGCTTATCTCCAAGTCCTATACCTATATCTCTTTGCCACCAACTAGCAGTATGGCGAATTCCCATATAAATTCCATAAGATGCAAATAAAAAAACACAAACAATATATTTTACCTGTGGTCCATAACGTAAAATAAACATTCCTAAAACACCTATAATCACCATTCCTATGCGTTCAAACCAGCAAAGAGTGCAAGGTGATTCATTGTGAAAATATCCTAAATATATGTTAGCAAATCCAACCGGCACAGCGAGTATAAGCAATACCGCAGTTGTCATAAACAGATAAAAATACTGATCATTTTTATTTAAATAAGCATTCATTGTTTCACTCCTTACCAATTACCGCTTGGAATAACAGAATCAAAACTAGCTATTAAATACATAAAATAATTTAAACATGCACCTATAAGAAAAATTCCAAAAATCAATCTTTCTCTTTCCGGCTTTATCAATATAAGCAATATAGAAATTGCTAATAAAACAAGTATAGTAAATTCCATAAACTGACTCCTTGATTTTGAAGATTATAAATTATATAAAAATAAAAATTAAATAAAAATTATAATTTTTTAATATAAAATTAATATTTTATAAAAATATAGACATTTTAAACAATTTAAAATATAATATTATTTTATTTGGCGGATTAAAATGTTTGATTTTTTATATAGTGATATAAGCTATTTAGGGCTTTTTTTAGTATGCTTTCTCTCAAGCACTCTTTTGCCTTTAGCAAGCGAAGCTTTTGTTTTAGGTTTTATAAAACTCAATTTCAACCCAACACTTGTGCTGATAATAGCTACCTTAGGCAATACTTTAGGAAGTTTAAGCACCTATGGCTTAGCTTTTTTGGGTAAAAAAAATATTTTGGAAAAATATTTTAAAAAATCTTTAAAAAAACTTGAAAAATGGGATACAAATTTTTTTAAATTTGGTGCTTTTTTTGCTTTTTTTACTTTTTTACCTTTGGTTGGTGATATTTTTGCACTTGGACTAGGTTTTGCTAAATATCCTTTCTTAAAAAGTACCTTTTTTATTTTGCTTGGAAAATTTAGCCGTTATTTTTTTATCATTTTTTTATCAAGTTATTTTTAAAATCATAAGTTTTTAATATAAAAATTGACATAATATAAAAATTTTAATCCAAAAATTAAGAGAAAGATTTTGAAAACTTTAACAATTATAGATACTTTTGGCTTTTTTTTCAGACTTTTTTATGCTTTAAAAGGTTTTAAAAATTCCCAAGGACAAGCTAGTGGAATGATTAGTGGCTTTGCTAATTTCATTTATAGTTTAAAAAATGAATATCAAAGCGATTATATTATCTTTGCGCTAGATTCTAAAGGAAAAACTTTTAGAAGTGATATCGATCCAAATTATAAACAAAATAGAACTCCTCCGCCTCCTGAATTATTAGAACAAATTCCAATCTGTATTGACATGATAGAAAAAATGGGGTTTATGAATATTTCTTGCGAAGGATATGAAGCTGATGACATCATCGCTTCTGTAGTGAAAACTTTTAAAAATGAAGATGTTTTTATCCGTATTATCACTCAAGATAAGGATCTTTATCAACTTATAAAAAATGAAAAAACAAGCATTTATAGTCCTATTTCAAAAAATGAATACAACGAAGAAGCTTGTTTGGAAAAATATGGTGTTAAACCTTGTCAAATTAGAGATTTTTTAGCACTTTGTGGGGATACTTCAGATAATATTCCAGGAGTTAAAGGTATAGGAGCTAAAGGAGCTAAAAAACTACTTGATGAATTTGAAAATATTGAAAATATATATGAAAATCTAACATTGATCCGCAATGAAAGAACTCGTTCTTTGCTTTTAGAAGGAAAAGAGAATGCTTTTTTGAGTAAAAAACTCACTTCCTTATATGAAGATTTAAAATTTGAAAATTTACTCGAAAAAGCTGTATTTCCTAAAGGTGAGCCTCTTTTAAATGTGCTTGAAATTCTAAAACATTATGAGCTTAATTCCTTGCTAAAAAAATTACATAACAATTCCGAAAGCTACGATAAAAAATTAGATTTTAAAGCTAATTTAATTTTAGATGAAGATAAACTTTTTGAAATTTTAAATTCCCTTGATCAAGAAAGCGTTGTTGCCTTTGATACAGAAACTACAGGACTTGATACTAAAGAAGCTAAAATTGTAGGATTTAGCTTTTGCATTAGCGAAAATGAAGCTTTTTATGTGCCTTTAACACATAGCTATTTAGGAGTAAAAGAACAAATTTCACTTTCAAGTGCCAAAAAAGCAATAGAACTAATTTTTAGACATTTCATAATAGGACACAATCTAAAATACGATTTTCAAATCATTCAAAACAATTTTGCTTTAAATCCCCCAAAAAATTACGCAGATACTATGATTTTAGCTTGGCTTTTTAATCCATCTTTAAAAGTTAATATGGATGATTTAGCCCTTAGACTTTTTAATCATGAAACCTTACATTTTGAAAATCTCGTAAAAAAAGGTGAAAATTTTGCAAATGTAGAACTTGAAAAAGCTTGTCAATACGCAGCTGAAGATGCTTACATTACCTTAAAATTTTATCTTTATTTTTTAAAAAATCTTGATCCTAATTTATTAGAAATTGCTAAAAATCATGAATTTAATTTTATAAAAATCATTATGATGATGGAAGAAAATGGAATTAAACTTGACACACAAGCACTTGAAAGTTTAATGAAAAAATTTGAAGGTGAAATCAAAAATTTAAGCGAAGAGATTTACACACTATGTCAAGATAAATTCAATCTTAATTCACCAAAACAAGTGGGTGATATACTCTTTGAAAAATTAAAACTTCCTAGCGGTAAAAAAACTAAAACAGGTTATTCTACAGATGAAAAAGTTTTAAATGAAATCATTGATCAACATCCAGTTGTAGCTAAAATTCTAGATTATAGAGAGCTTGCAAAACTTTATTCTACCTATTGCGAACCTTTAATAAAACTAGCTTTAAAAGATAAAAATTCACGTATTTATTCAAGTTTTTTACAAACTGGAACCGCCACAGGGCGTCTTTCTTCAAAAGATCCAAATTTGCAAAATATCCCAGCTCATGGACAATATGCCAAAGATTATAAATCATGTTTTATTTCACAGGATGGTTTTAGTTTTATTAGTCTTGATTATTCTCAAATAGAGCTTAGAATGCTCGCGCATTTTAGCGAAGATGAAAAACTCTTAAATGCTTTTGAAAACAATGAAGACATTCATGCTAAAACAGCTTTAATGATTTTTGGTGAAAACAACTATCAAACAAGAAGTGTAGCAAAAAGCATTAATTTTGGCCTTATTTATGGAATGGGCTATAAAACTTTAAGCAAAAATTTAAAAATTGAAACCAATCTTGCAAAATCTTATATAGAAAAATATTTTGAAAATTTCACTAGTATTAAAAATTATTTTGAAAAAGTCAAAAAAGAAGCAAAACAAAATGGTTTTATTTCAACCTTGCTAGGGCGCAAACGTTATTTTGATTTTGAAAATGCAAAACCTATGCAACTGGCTATGTATGAAAGAGAAAGTATTAATTCCATCCTACAAGGATCGGCTGCAGATATCATAAAATTAGCCATGATAGAAATTTCAAAAGATTTAGATGAAAATAAAAAACTCATTTTGCAAATTCATGATGAATTGATTTTTGAAGTTAGAGATGATTTATGTGTAAATTTTGTTAAAAAAGCTAGTGATATTATGGAAAATATAGTAAAATTAAAAGTAAAATTGCAAACAAGTTCTAGCATCGCCAAAAAATGGGGCGATTTAAGCAAATAAGGAGAAATAATGGATCTTTCAACCATACTAGGGATGGTTCTTGCGGTAACTAGTATTTCTGTAGGGGATATATTAGAAGGGGGAAATCCTTTACATGTTATTCACCTTTCTTCTTTTCTTATCGTTATGCCAACTGCCGCTTTTTGTGCAATGACCTCAACTCATAAAAAGATTGTTAAGGCAGCTTATAAAGAATTAAAAATTGTTTTCAAGGGTTCAGGAGTTAATTTACCAGAAAGAATAGCTCAATTGATCGAATTTGCAGTTATAGCACGTAGAGATGGACTTTTAGCTCTTGAATCAAGAACTAATGAAATTGAAAATGAATTTTTAAAAAATGCCATGATGATGCTTGTTGATGGTAAAAGTTTTGAAGAAATTCATGAAAGTATGGAAATTCAAACCGAACAATTAGAGGAACACTATAAAGAATGTGCCGAATATTGGATAGTCTTTGGAGAAACTTGTCCGACTATGGGACTAGTTGGAGCGGTTTTTGGTTTGATTTTGGCTCTTAAACTTTTGGATAACCCTCAAGCAATGGCGGCAGGTATTTCAGGTGCATTTACAGCTACGGTTACGGGAATCTTTGGAGCATACGCTTTATATACTCCATGGGGTAGAAAATTAAAAGCCAATGGTATGGAGTTTGTTAAAGAACAAATTGTAATTACAGAAGCCGTTAAAGGAATAGCAGAAGGAGCAAACCCTAGAGATTTAGAAGCTAAACTCTTTAATTTCTTAAGCCATGATGATGTAAGAATTTCACAATTTGATAAAGGTTAAAAATGGCTAAAAAAGTAAAATGTCCAGAGTGCCCAGCTGGTGAAAAATGGGCTGTTCCTTATGCAGACTTTTTATCTTTACTTTTGGCACTTTTTATTGCTCTTTGGGCTATTTCAAAGTCTAATCCAGCTAAAGTAGAAGCTTTAAAAACTGAATTTGTTAAAATTTTTGACTATACCGCGACTCAAACAGTGCAACAACAAAATCAAGATACCCATAAATTTAAAGGTTCTCAAGAAGAAAAAGATGATGAATTAAATAAATTAAAAAAAATGACTCTTAATCAGCAAGAAATCATTAAAAAACTTCAAGCTGCACTTGATCAATCAGACAATCAAGAAATACTCAATCTTCCTTCTAAAGTTGAATTTGAAAAAAACAGCTCTGAAATAGAATCTGCTGATATTCAAGATTATCTAAAACGCATAGCTCAACTCATTTCATATCTACCGCCTCAAGTAAAAATTGAAATTAGAGGTTATACGGATAACAGTGAATCTTCTCTTAGAAGTTATGAGTTAGGATACGCAAGAGCTCAAAGCGTTTTAAAATACCTTATGAAAGGTGGAATTAATACTAAAAATATCACCCTAAAAAGCTATGGACTCAATGATCCTCTAAATGGAAATCCTCAAGCTTTAGAAAACAATCGGGCAGAAATTTATTTTAAAGTTGATACACAAGATAAAGACGCTAAACAATCTGTATTAGATCTTATAGAAAAGAGTAAATAAAATTTACTCTTTTAACTATTATTTTTCTTTACTTGCCCTGCTAAACGCCCCTTATTATTAGTATTATAAACAAAGCCTAATACCTCAGCAACCGCTTTAAATAATTCTCTAGGAATCAAATCATCAACATCGCAAACCTTATAAAGCTCTCTTGCTAAAGGAGGGTTTTCATAAACCACTACATTATTATCATAAGCAACTTGCTTAATACGTAAAGCAAGAAAATCAACTCCTTTAGCAACTACACGAGGTGCTTGCTCTTTTGTAGTATCATAACGTATAGCAACTGCATAATGCGTAGGGTTTGTGATCACCACATCAGCTCCAGCAACATCTTGCACCATACGACGCCTTGCAGCTTCCATTTGCAAACGTCTGATTCTACCTTTAACTTGTGGATCTCCTTCCATTTGTTTATATTCATCTTTTATCTCTTGTTTGCTCATCCGCAAACTTTTAAAATATTGAAATCTCACTAAAAAAACATCTAAAACAGCAATCACTAAAAAAGCAATGATCACAATAGAAGCTAAAATAATTACTTTATCTCTAAGCCAATTAAGTTGTTCAACTAAATTATAACGCTCAAGAAGGGGCAATTCATTCATAAATTTCAAAAGAACAACAAAAGCTATACTAAAAACCACTCCTACTTTTAGAAGAATTTTAAAAGTATCTAATATCTTTTTTAAAGAAATTAAATTTTTAATTCCTTTTAAAGGATTGATTTTTCCTAAATTTGGCATAATGGGTTTAGTAGTAAAAATAAAACCAAACTGCATAATATTTCCCAAAACCCCAGCCACCATAATACTTAAAACTATAGGTGCAAGCATGATTAAAACCTCCAAAATACTTTTAATCATAATACCTTGAACTATACGCAAATCCAATTCCGCACCAATAAAACTTTGATAATATCTATATAAATTTGTAATTCTTTGGCCTATAAAACCCATAGTAAATAAAGTAACAGCTAAGCCTATTATTAAGGTTACTATAGCTGCAGCATCTTGAGATTTTGGAACATTACCTTCATTACGGGCATCTTCTATTTTTTTGGACGTGGGTTCTTCGGTTTTTTCTTGATCTTCGCCTGGCATTAACAATCCTGATTAAAATGATAAGAAAATTATATAATGAAAAAGGATGAAATTCAATAAATTTAAGAAGTTTTAAAGAGGGATGCCTCTTTAAAGAGGCATTTTAATTATAATTTGCTTTCGTTTTTATTAAGATATTCAGCAACACCTTTAGGATCAGCTTTCATACCTTCATCACCTTTATTCCAACCTGCAGGGCAAACTTCACCGTGTTCATTTGTGAAAAGCATAGTATCTACCATTCTAATCATTTCATCGATATTTCTACCTAATGGTAAATCGTTAATAACTGCATGACGAACTGTTCCATCAGCATCTAATAAGAAAGAACCTCTAAGTGCCACCGCTTCAGCATAAAGAACATCAAAATTTCTAGCAATTTGTTTTGTTAAATCAGCTACAAGTGGAAATTTAACCTGACCAATACCGCCTTGATTAACTGGAGTGTTTTTCCAAGCAAAATGTGAAAATTCATTATCTCCTGAAATTCCGATTACTTCGATGCCACGATCTTTAAATTCTTGATATCTCTTATCAAAAGCGATAATTTCTGAAGGACATACAAAAGTAAAATCTTTTGGATAAAAAAATACCACAGCACCTTTTGGTCCTATATTTTTATAAAGATTAAAATCTTGAACTATTTCATTATTTCCTAGTACTGCAGGTGCAGTAAAATCTAAAGCTTTTTTTGTAACGATCATATTTTTCTCCTAAATAATAAATTTTATTAGTAACAAAATTATATCATTTAAATCTTTAAAAAATTTTAAAATAAGATAATTAATGTATTTTATTAAATTCTTTGGAATTTTTACAAAACATAATCTTTATAAAATATTAAAATATTATTATCAAAATTTTAGTTTTTTGATTATCAAAATTTTAGTTTTTTTAAGAATAGTATGATACAATTTTTTTCGTAAAATCTCAAATTAAAAGGAAAAAAGATGGCTGTAAAAATTACAGATATTTGTATTGCTTGTGGTTCTTGTATCGATGAGTGTCCAGTTAGTGCTATTGTTGATGATGCTAGCAATCCAGAAGGTCAAGATAGTTATTATGTTTATGCAGATAAATGCGTTGAGTGTGTAGGTCATAATGATCAACCAGCCTGTGCAAGCGCTTGTCCAACTGATGGATGTATAGTATGGAGCGAAGTTGCTTCAGGGCAACCAAGCCGCGATAATATCGGTGCAGATATGAGAAATGGAGATACTCCAGTTTTTGCTTAATCCATCCAAAAGCTAGTTTCTACTAGCTTTTCTTTAATTTTTTTTAAAAAAAATCTAGTATAATTCCAACTTTGCTTAACATAACAAAAAAACAAATTTATTATTTTGGTATTATTTTAGGAGTAAGTTTATCATGGAAAAAACTTTATCAATTATTAAACCAGATGCTGTTCGAAAAAATCTCATAGGTAAAATTTTAGATCGTTTTGAAAGCAATGGACTTAAAATAATTGCATTAAAAAAAATTCAACTTACAAGCGAACAAGCGGAGAATTTTTATGCTATTCATAAAGAAAGACCTTTTTTTAAAGATTTAGTGAATTTTATGATCAGTGGTCCTGTTGTTATTTCTATACTAGAAGGCGAAAATGCTGTCTTAAAAAACAGAGAACTAATGGGAGCAACCGATCCAAAAGAAGCTAAATCCGGCACTATTAGAGCAGATTTTGCAGAAAGTATCGATGCAAATGCTGTTCATGGAAGTGATAGTTTAGAAAACGCAAAAAACGAAATTGAGTTTTTCTTTAAATCAAATGAAATTTGCTAAATGAAAATTAGTTTTTCAAAGATTAATAACACAAACTATCCTTTTAAACTTAATCTTGAAAATATAATTTTTGAAGGAAATTTAGCAAAAATAAATACAAAACTTGTTAAAATAAATGCAATAATGCAAGGTTTTGTTTATAGACCTTGTGATAGCTGTGGTGAAGAATTGGAACTTTGTGTTCATGAAAATCTAGAGCTTTTTGCAAGCGATGGTATTTTTAAAGATGAAAATAATGAATTAAGCAATACCATAGAATTTTTCGATGGACAAATAGATCTTATAGAAGTTGCAATTAGCGAACTTGAAGCTTATTTGAGTGATTATTTTTATTGTAATCACTGTAAAAATAAAAATTAATTAAATTAAAAAGGAGATAAAATGGCAGTACCTAAGAGAAGAGTAAGTAAAACTCGTGCAGCAAAAAGAAGAACTCACTATAAAGTTAGTCTTCCTATGCCTATAAAAGATAAAGATGGCAGCTATAAAATGCCACATCGTGCAAACCCAAATACTAAGGAATATTAAAATCAATGATAAGCATTGCTATTGATGCAATGGGGGGAGATTTTGGGGAAAAACCTATTATAGAAGGCGTTATTGAGGCATTAAAAGAAAAACCTTTTAATGCTATACTTGTCGGTGACTCTAAAATTTTAAAACCTCTAATTCCAAAAGATTTTGAACAATATATCCAATACGAAGAGGCTCATGAAGTTTTTTCTATGGATGAAAATGCAACTGATGCTTTAAAACGCAAAGATACTACAATTTACAAAGCCATAGAATTAGTCAAAAATGGAAAAGCCAAAGCTGTTGTTTCAGCTGGTCATAGTGGGGCAAGTATGTCTTTAGCCACTTTAAGACTTGGAAGATTAAAAGGAATTTTAAGACCTGCGATCGCTACTTTAATGCCAAATGTAGTCGGCAAAACTCTCTTTTTAGATGTGGGAGCAAACACAGACTGTAAAGCAGATCATTTGTTTCAATTTGCTATTATGGGAGATATCTACGCTAAAGAATTAATGAAAATTTCTAAACCTCGCTTAGCATTGCTATCCAATGGAGAGGAAGAATGCAAAGGGAATGAACTCACTAAAGAAGCACATCAAATGATGAAGCAGATTCCAAATTTTATCGGCAACGCTGAAGGTAGAGATATTTTTAATGGAGAAATTGATATTTTAATTTGCGATGGCTTTAATGGCAATGTGATATTAAAAGCATGCGAAGGTGTAGCGACAGCTATTTTTCAAATTTTAAAAAGAGAAGTTCGACAATCAATTTTTGCAAAAATAGGCGCTTTAATGATGAAACCTTGCTTTAAAAAACTTAAAAAACATATGGATTGGCAAGAATATGGAGGAGCACCTTTGCTAGGAGTGAATGGTTGTGTGATCATTAGTCATGGAAAAAGCGATGCTAGGGCGATTAAAAATGCTATTTTTCAAGCGATCAATTTTGGAAAATCCAATATTAACACCTTAATAGAAAATGAATTAGAGAAGTACAATGCCTAAAGCAAGTTTAAAAAGTATAGCTTCTTATGCACCTGATAAAATTTTAAGTAATTTTGATCTTGAAAAAATGGTAGATACAACCGATGAATGGATTGTTAAACGCACTGGAATTAAAGAACGCAGAATTGCTAATGATGATGAACAAGCTAGTGATTTGGGAACAAAAGCAGCCATAAAGGCCATTGAAAGGGCGAATTTAAAAATTGAAGATATTGATGCCTTACTTGTTGCGACTTTAAGTCCTGATTATTTTACCATGCCATCTACAGCTTGTAAAATTGCTGCAAATTTAGGACTTAAAGATGTTACGGCTTTTGATGTTTCAGCTGCTTGTACTGGATTTATTTATTTATTAGAACAAGCCAAAGCTTTTGTAGAAAGTGGTCTTAAAAAAAATGTTCTTATTATAGGAACAGAAAAAACAAGTTCTATTATTGATTATAGTGATAGAAGCATGTGTATCCTTTTTGGAGATGGCGCAGGAGCTGGTATTGTCAGTCTTGATGAGCAAAATACCATCCTTGATGTCCATACAGCAAGTAATGGTAATTTTGGAAATCTTTTAATGACTCAAAGAGCCCAAAAATCTAGCATTTGCCATCCTTTAATGATGCAAATGAAAGGAAATGAAGTTTTTAAAGTAGCAGTGCAAACACTTAGCAATGATGTTGTTGATATTTTAGCAAAAAACAATATTGATTCTAAAGATATAGATCTTTTTATCCCTCATCAAGCTAATTTACGCATCATTAAAGCTGTTCAAGAGAGACTAAATTTAAGTGATGAAAAGTGTGTTGTTACAGTCCATAAATACGGTAATACTTCAGCAGCATCTATACCTATGGCTATGAATGATGCTTATGAAGAAGGACGTCTTAAAAAAGGAGATTTAATCTTGCTTGACGCCTTTGGAGGAGGATTTACTTGGGGTTCTGCTTTATTAAAATTTGGTGGAGAAAATTATAAGCAATAATTAATTATTGCTTATTTTTCCAAAAGCTTGAATTTCCACAAGATAGCCTTCTGCTAAAATGCTTTGAACACAAGCTCTTACAGGTTTAGCATAATCTTTAATCCATTCATCATAAATTTCATTCATAGCTTCAAAATCATCCATATTAGCAAGCCATATTTGAATTTGTATGAGAGAATTTTTATTGGCACCTATTTTTTTAAGTAAAAATTCAATTTCTTGCAAAGCTTCTTGGGTTTGTTTTTTAATATCACCTTTAGGATCAAAAGCTACTTGTCCTGCTGTTTTAAAATAATCATCATAAACGACAACTTGAGACATTCTTTGACATTCATCATAACGTTTTATCATTGATATTTCCTTCTAAATTCTTTCATAAATTCACATAAAATTTGCACCTGTTCTAAAGTGATGGCATTATAAATACTTGCCCTAATTCCACCTAAAATTCTATGACCCTTTAAACCTATTAATCCTTCTTTTTCAGCCTCTTGAACAAAAATAGGATCTAAGTCTTTATTGATTGAAAAACTAACATTCATTAAAGATCTATCTTTTTTATGAGCATGTCCTTGATAAAATCCTTCACTTGAGTCTATACAATCATAAAGCATTGTAGCTTTTTTTAAATTTTTATCATATATTTGATCAAGTCCACCTTGTTTTAAAATCCATTTTGTTTCCAAATCAAAAATATAAATAGCAAAAGTTGGAGGCGTATTATATAAAGATTGATTTTCAACATGGATAGCATATTTAAGCATGCTAGTTAATTTTTTTTGACGTGATCTTTCGATCATATCTTTACGTATAAAAACACAACTCAAGCCAGAAATTCCAGCATTTTTTTGTATACCCCCATAAAAAAGAGCTATATTTGAAAAATCAACTTTTTTAGAAAAAAAATCACTTGATGCATCTACAATCAAAGGACTTTTTGTTTTAGGATAATCTTTAAACTGCGTTCCATAAATAGTATTGTTAGAGCAAATATAAGCATAATCAGCATGATCGCTAAAATCGATATTTGGAATGTGATTGAAATTATCATCTTCACTGCTAGCAACTACTTTAACATCAACGCCTAAAATTTGAGCTTCTTTAATAGCCTTACTTGTCCAAACCCCTGTATTAGCATATTCACAAATTCCACCCAAAGATAAATTCATCGGTATCATTGCAAATTGCAAACTAGCGCCTCCATGCAAAAAGAGAACTTCATAATCATCATCTAAACCATAAATTTCTTTTGCTCTTTCCATAGCTCCAAAATGTATTTCTTCAAAAACTTTAGAGCGATGTGAAATTTCCATAATAGAATATCCCTTGCCTTGATAATCACATAATTCATTTCTTGCATGCTCTAAAATTTCCAAAGGTAAGGTAGAAGGACCTGCACTAAAATTAATCTTTCTCATCTTTCACTCCTCTAAAATTTTTGCTTGTTTTTGCACAGTTTGAGAGCTTAAAAGCACGGTATCACCATCTTTTAAATCTTGCAATTTTACTATTTTACCATTTTGACTTAATGAAATTAAATTTTCACTTTTTTTAAAAAAATTTTCATGCTGAAAAAAAGAATTTTCTATTTTTTCCAATTTTAAATTTGCTTTTTCTAATTTATTTTTAATTAAAAGCTTGATTTGTTTCATTAAAAGTGAAATTTGATCTTGTTTATCCCCTATAGTTTTTTTTAAAGATTTAGCTTTAAAAATTTGATACAAATTTAAAAGCAAGTCTTGGTAATTTTGCATCTTTTGATTCATCGTTTTTCTAAAATTTTCTTCTAAATTATCCAAATTTTGCTCTAAATCTAACTTAGAATAAAATAAAAAATCTATCGCTGCCGAAGGAGTTGGCGCTCTAAAATCAGCAACAAAATCACTAATAACATAATCAATCTCATGTCCAATAGCTGAAACAATAGGGGTTTTAGCTTTAAAAATTTCTCTTGCTAAATTTTCATCATTAAAGCAAAAAAGATCTTCTCGACTGCCACCTCCTCTAGCTATAATAAGAATATCAAGATCCATAGCATCGGCTTTTCTTAAAGCATTGATTAAAGAGTTTGGCGCTGTATTGCCTTGGGTTAAAGCATTAAAAATATAAATTTTGGCCAAAAAATATTCTTTTTGATCAATAAGCTTTAACATATCTTGTAAAGCCGCTGAAGTTTTTGAAGTGATGATTCCTACTTTTTTTGGAAATTTGGGCAAAGCTTTTTTATGGATACTATCAAATATACCCTCGTTTTGCAATTTTTCTTTTAGGGCAATGAATTGACTTTCTAAATCACCAAATCCAGATTTTTTCATATTATTAGCAACAAATTGGTACCTTCCGCTTTCAGGATACAAACTAACATTGCCAACCAATTCTAGCAAATCCCCTACTTCGGGCTTAAAATGAACTTTTAAATTATTATTTTTAAACATAACGCAAGCTATGCTTGATTTTTCATCTTTTAAATCAAAATACCAATGTCCTGAACCATGTATAGTGATTTTTGAAATTTCACCACTAAGCACAATATCAACAAAATGCGTTTCTAATAAAGCCTTAGCTTTTAAATTTAATTCACTTGGAGTCATAATTTTTTAGCTATAAACATTGAACTAACACCAAAACTAAAGCTTTTAAAATCTATCATTTCAAAACCAGAGTCACTCAATTCTTTTATAAATTCTTCCTTGCTTAAAAATTCATCAATAGAATTAGGCAAATACTCATACGCGCTTTTATTTTTACTGATAATTCCACCTAAAGTTGGTAAAATATTTTTCAAATAAAAATCCCTCAGAGTTGCTATAAATCCGCCTTTTTCTCTTTTTGTAAATTCTAAAATAACAAAAATTCCGCCTTTTTTCAAGACTCTAAAAAATTCATTTAAAGCTTGTTTCCTCTCTACTACATTGCGAATTCCATAACTTATACTTACGATATCAACGCTTTGACTCTCTAAAGGTAAATTTTGAGCCTTTGCTTGTATAAAATCAATGTTTGGAAATTTTTGCTTAGCAATCTCTAGCATACCTTCGCTTGGATCAATGCCTTTAATGCTTGCAATATTTTTAGAAAGCATCTTAGCTTTTTCTTGCCATATAGCGATCATATCGCCTGTTCCGCAAGCAACATCAACTATATTGATAAAATCAGGTTTGTAATACTTTAAAACCTTTTTGCAAGCGAATTTACGCCA
Source organism: Campylobacter sp. 2457A (assembly GCF_020135895.1). Lineage (NCBI taxonomy): Bacteria > Pseudomonadati > Campylobacterota > Epsilonproteobacteria > Campylobacterales > Campylobacteraceae > Campylobacter > Campylobacter sp. 2457A. Next base: position 92,185 of record NZ_JACHTO010000001.1, read on the forward strand.
ACTTATATCAACCCCAAAACTTAAAATTCTATTGGCTTTGTCGTAACTTGGAGCAATTTCATTGAACATTTCTATGATTTTATCTTGTTTTTGCATTAATACCCTTTATAAATTTTTAATCCTTTATTTGATCGAGAGATTAATTTAAAGAATTTTTCTCTTTTTTTAATCATTTTTGCAATCATTTTTTCTTTAGTTTCAAAAAGAAAAAATTTTTCATTGAGCTTATTTAAAGATTTTATATCAAAAAAATTGCAAAAATATTCTAAAAAAATTAACAATTCTGAAAAACTCCTTGAAAATTTTTCATTCTCAAAATTTTTCAATAAATTTTTTTTAAAAAAAATCAGCTTTTTTCTAAATTCATTAGCTAAAATTTGTTTAAAAAGTTTATCCTTTTGCAAACCCTCATAAAAAGAATTTTCTTTTATAAAAAAATCAAAATCACTAAACAAACTTTGCAAATTTTCACTGCTTAAAAATAAAAGCAATTCTTCAAGATTTTCATCTTTTTGAAAAAAAATATTGCATTTTTCGACAATTTCTTGAAATCTTAAAGATAAATTTGTATTTAAATTCTTATCAAAAATTTCTTCTGTGTCTAATAAAACTATATTAATTTTATCAGCATAAGAAATAAACTCGTAAAAATATTCTTCTTTTTTCTTATCTAAAGCCAAATTCCAATAAAATTTTAACTTTTTAAAAAGATAAAATAGGAAAATTCTATAACCCTCAAAAGCATTGATTAAGCCTGAAAATTTTAAATCAAAAGTCTGATTTTTTTCGATACTCTTAAAATATTTTTCTATATTAATTTGTTCAAAATCACAACCATAAAGAGTTATAAATTTAGAATCCAAAATATAATCAAATTCCTTTTGAATTTTAAACTCATAAGGCAAAGTAAAACGATTTGCTTCATCTAAGGTTGGAAAAAAAATTTTCAAAATATAAATTTTAGATTTATTATAAACTTCAATAAAGCTTTTTAAAGAACAAAATTTAAACTCGTAACGTTTCTTTTTGATACTCTTTCCTATACTTTTTTTACGAGCTTTTTCAAATTCTTTTTTTGATATTTGTTTTTCTTGATTTTGTTCTAAAATTTTATCATTGGTTTCTATAATTTTGTAATAAAAACCATCAACACTCTTAAATTTGATACTTTGAGAATGGGTTATTTTAGTATAAAAAATCTCAAGTTCGTGAATTTTAAACAAAACACCATCTCCTTGAAGATTTTTTAAAAGTGTGGCATCAGGAAGTAAAAAATTTTTTTGAATTTCATATACCATTAAAATAACCTTTAAATTAATAGGTTATTTTAACTTTATTTTCCTTAATGACACTTTTTGCAACTATCAATATAGGTGCAAACCGCTAAATAGTTGATCAAGCTTCCTATTTTCTTTTCTAAAAATTCTTGATACTCTTTAAGTTTTACATCCTTAAAACTAAGATCTTCTATATTCCCACATTTAGAACAAACAATGTGCATATGTTCTTCTTCATAAATGTCATAACAAGTTTTTTGATTTAAAGCATTGATTTCAACAACTAAACCTTGCTCTCTTAAAGTATTTAAATTCTTATAAACTGTAGCAAGCGATATGGAAGGATATTCTTGCTTGATTTCCTCATAAAGCTCTTCAATATTTGGATGTTCATGTCTTTTTAAAATCTTTAAGATACATAATCTTTGTGGAGTAGCTTTTAAATCATGCTTTTTAAGCATTTGTAATATTTCCATTATCAACAATCCTTAAAAATTTATGATGAAAGGAATGATAATAAAATTTTCATTAAAAGAAGTTTATATCAAATAATATTTTTTATCAATTAATAAAATAAAATTTATTTATCATTATAAATAAATCTTTATTTTTTCCACTATGCTTTTAACATCGAGTTTTAACTTTTTCTCTACTTCGCTTGTCTTTCCGTGTTCAATAAATTCATCTTCATATTCAAAAGAAATGATTTTAATGTCTAAATTGTATTTTTGAATAAAGCTTTGCAATAAACTTGCTACTCCACCAATTTTAGCATTTTCACTAAATACAAACCAAATTTTACTTTTTTGTGCCAAATCTTTTAAAAGCATCTCATCCAAAGGTTTAGCAAAAATCAAATCAATTAAATTAATTCTTTCTTGCATTTCATTTAAAACTTGCCAAGCTTTGCCCACGCCTTGCCCATAACCTATAAAAGCGATTTTACTTTGTTCATTTTTTATCAACCATTGTGCTTTACCTAACTCTATCTTAGAAGGAGAAAATTCTTGATTTAAGATAAAACTACCCCTAGGATAACGAAAAGCTAAAGGTCCTTGATGATGATAAGCATATTTCATAATATTTTCCATCATCAACTCATCTCTAGGAGCAACAAGGGTTAAATGAGGCAAAGGCGCTAAAAAACTCACATCAAAAACGCCTTGGTGAGTTTCTCCATCTTCGCCCACTATACCAGCTCTATCCATAGCAAAAACAACATTTAAATTCATAATGGCACAATCATGAATCACTTGATCATAAGCACGCTGTAAAAAAGTACTGTATATAGCTATAAAAGGTTTAAATCCTTCTCTTGCCATAGCTGCCATAGAAGTCACTGCATGCTGTTCAGCAATGGCAACATCCCAAAATCTTTGAGGATATTTCTCAATTAATTTATCAAGCCCTGTTCCACTAGGCATAGCAGCTGTAACACCTACGATATTTTCATATTTTGAAGCTAATTCTAATAATTTTTGAGAAAAAATTTCAGTTGCACTTTTAGTAGAACTTTTTTTCAAAGCCTCGCCGCTATCAATATCAAAAGCTCCCACCCCATGCCATTTAGAATGCTGACCCTCTGCTAAAGCATAACCCTTACCTTTTAAAGTTTGAGCGTGAATTACACAAGGTTTTTGCATTGCCTTTGCTTGCTTTAAAGCAGAAATAATCTCTGCTAAATTATGCCCATTAATAGGCCCTATGTATTCAAGTCCTAATTCTTCAAACAAAAGCCCAGGAGTGATCAATCTAAAACTTTCCTCAAAACGCTTAGCCATATAGGTTGCAGAATCTGGTAAAACACCCAACATTTTTGCAACTCGTTTTTTAAAATTTTGATAAAACTGTGTCGCCATTGCTTGAGAAAGATATTTTGAAATCGCACCTATTGGTTTTGAGATACTCATCTCATTATCATTTAAAATTACAACGCAAGGAAATTTAGAATCCCCTAACTCATTTAAAGCCTCATAAGCCATTCCTGCACTTAAAGCTCCATCGCCTATGAGTGCCACAGGGATACGTTTTTCACCCTTTAAAGCTATAGCTTTACAAGCCCCAACCGCTAAAGAAAGAGATGTGCTAGAATGTCCCGCAATAAAATAGTCTCCCTCGCTAGGCTTTGTATAACCGCTTAATCCATCAACTTGTCTTAGAGTATGAAAAATTTCTTCTTTTCCGCTTAAAAGTTTATGGGTGTAAGATTGATGAGAAACATCAAAAATAAAAGGATCGGTTTTTGCATCAAAAACCGTATGCATAGCTATTGTTAATTCCACCGCTCCCAAATTAGAACTTAAATGCCCCCCATTTTTAGAGACAACTTTTATAATTTCTTCCCTAATTTTTTGAGCTAAATTTTCAAGTTCATTAATACTTAAAGATTGTAATTTTTCTTGAGTATGAGTAAAAATTTTATTCATTATTGATCATCTTTTTAATTTTAGTCAAACGAGAATTTAAATTAGACTCTATATTTCCAGCATCACTTAAGATAATCACACTTCCTTTACTAATAGCATCATCAAGATTTATTTTTATGTGTTTAAATTCACTAAAATGCTCTTTTAGATAATCATAATCATTAGAATTAACCTTAATTTCAATCGCACTAGCCCCTTTTAATTCACTCACTAAATTTTGAGCTAAAGCATACGCGATTTTGCTAGAATTATTTTCAAGTTCTTTAATAATAACTTCCTTAGCTATATCTATAGCTGTATCAGCTAATTCTTTTTCATTTTTTTCTATAAAAGAATCTAATTTTATACAAGCTTCATCAAGCTTGGCAATGCTTTTTAAATATTTATCTTTTAATTCATCTAATTCTTTTTGGAATTCTATCTTAGCTTTTTCGTATCCTTCTTTTGAAAATTTTTCTTTAGCATTTTCAAGTTCAGAATTTAAACGATTGTTAAATTCATTTTCTTGACTTTCAATTTGCATTTGAAGTTTTATAATATTGCTTGACATTTCATCAGTTTTCTTAAGTAAATCCTCTACAAAACTTGGTTGAAAAGCAGGTATTGTATTGGATTCATTTTGTATAGGTTCTAAATTGGACACTTCTTCTTGTTTTAATTCTGGCGTTATAGGAGTGGGGATTGCTTTCTCATTTTCTTGAGTATTTTTCTCTACTTTATTATCAAATTCTGAAATAACCTTAAAATGATAACCTTCAACAACATGCTGTTCTGAAGTTGCACCCGAAATAACATTACTACGACTAGCCATTTTCTACCTACTCTATCATTTCATCAGCATCGCCTGTTTGAACTAGGCCTTGCTCTGCTAATTTTTGAACCACTTCAACCACTTTTCTTTGCGCATCTTCAACATCTTTCACACGCACAGCTCCCAAAAATCCCATTTCTTCAAGAAAAGCTTCACTCGCACGTGTAGACATATTTGCTAAGAATTTTTGCTTTAATTCTTCACTAGCTCCTTTAAGACCTATCATAAGATCTTTTTTATCTGCTACTTTTAAAATTTCTCTTATTGCTTGAGTGCTGAGTTTTTGTATATCATCAAAAGTAAACATAAGTTCTTTAATAGTTTCAGCCAATCTCTCATCACTTTGTTCGATATAAGTAATTGTAGATTTAGAAGCCTTTTGACCCAAGCGATTAAGCACTTCAGCCACGGCTCTTGGACCACCCACTTCAACTTTATAAGAAGTAAGACTTTCAAGCTTGCTTTCCAATACAGCAGAAACCCTTTTAATAATGCTTGGAGAAATATCCCCAAGATTTGCCATTCTGATCACAACTTCAGCTCTTAATTCATCACTAAAATACTCTAAAGTTTCCGCAGCATGAATTGAATCCATGTGTGCTAAAATAAGAGCAATAGTTTGTGGGTGTTCTTTTACAATAAAATCAGCAAGTTGCTGAGGTTTAATTTGTGCCAAATAAGCAAAATTCTGATTATTTTCCATACTTTTAGTAAGTTTTTCAAGAATTTTATTAGCAATTTCAGGACCAAAAGTACGAAATAATATTTCTTTAGCGTATTCTAAACCGCCACTTTTAATGTATTGATTAGATTGAAGTAAGGTATAAAATTCTTCCAAAACAGCTGTTGCTACAGATCTATCAACATTTTTTGCCATAGCAATATATCGTGAAATTTCTGTAATAACATCAATTTCCATATGCGAAAAAACAGAAGTTGTAGCATCTTCACCAAGCTGTATAAGAAAAATCGCTACCTTTTCAGGCATCGATAAATCATCATAAACCATTTTTTGTTCTTCACTAAGCTTGATCATCTATATATCCTTATCACCAAATTCACTATCATTTTGAATTAAATTCTGTAAAAGCACAGCAATTTCTTCACCCTTATCACTTACCAAACCTCTTAATTTTTCAAGTAAAACCTCATATTGGATAGTATCTTCATTAAAGCTATCTCCAAAACCAAGTTGTTCTTCAACCTTTTTCCTAGCCATATTGAATTTTTCCAATGCATCTTCAGCCTCATCTATAATTGCATTAACCCCACCCTCTTGAGCTTCCTCTTGAGCGGCCATATCCTCAAGCATTTTTTGTGTAAATGGCGTAATGACTTTTTTGTAAAAAATAAAAAGCAAAATCGCTGCAATAAAATACTTAACAGGCGGAATGAAAGGCTCAACAAAACGATTGTAAAAGGTTTTAACCTTGCTTTCAACCCTAACAGTCTCGCGATGGAATGGTAAATTTTGCACCACAACACTATCACCTCTAGCTTGATTGTAATTAATAGTGCTTTTAACGATACTTTCTATACTAGCTAGTTCTTGTTTTGTGAGAGGAACATATTCACTTTTAACATCTCCATTTGCATCAACAACATCTTGATATTTTCCATCAATCGTAACCGCAGCTGAAGTTCTAATAATGGTTGCAAATTGTTTTTTTGTATTGGTAATTGTTTTTGAAATTTCATTATTGGTTGTAACTTGATTTTTCTTATAAGTATCAATTTCTCCCTTATTATCAAGCCCTTCAACAGGACCTGTATTTGAAACCGCACCTGGAACACCTTGAACTTCACGATCTTTTCTTCCGGTTCTTTCTTCATTTAAAGTTTGCTCACTTCTTACAACAGTATTTGGATCATAAATTTCACTTTGAGATTCTTGTTTAGAAAAATCAAAATCTATATTTACACTTACCTTTACCTTATCTGTCCCTCCTGCAAAAGGAGCTAAATTCTCTATAATTTTATCCTCTAAGGCTTTTTCTTGATCGCTTTTATATTTGATCTGCTCTCGAACTAAATCATCACTGTTATCTTTATCATCTAAAGGAATACCTCTTTGATCACTGATTTTAATATTGTCTTTTTTAAGATTTGCAACTGCAGCCGAAACGATATTTTTAATCCCATCAATTTGCTTTGCCGTAAGCCTTAAACCTTCTTTAACATTAACTACTACTGAAGCGGTTGGCGGAATCTGTCTTTCTGTAAAAACAGAATCTTTTGGAATAGCTATATGCACGACTGCACTACGAATAGGCTCTAAAGTTTCAATCGTTCTTGATAGTTCTCCTTCAAGGGCTCTTCTATACTTTATAGCGATATCTTGATCGGTTGCACCAAATTGCTGTTGATCAAAAGCTTCAAAACCTATACGACTATCCTTAATAAGTCCTTCGCTTGCAATGAACATTCTTTGGCGATAAACCTGATCTTTAGGAACTAAAATTTTATTTTCACTAGCAAGTTTGTAAGGGATATTGTTTTGCTCAAGCTTAGCTACAATAGCAGCTGAAGAGCTAGGACTAACATTTTCTACTAAAACTGCATATCCATCACTGGAACCACTTCCACCTCCGCGAAATAATGCTAAAAACACTAAAAAACCTACAACAACCACTATAGATGCAGCAATAACAATCAATTGCTTACGAGTTAATTTTTGAAAAAGTTGTCCGATTTGGTGTAGCATTTCTTTAAAATCCATTAATTTCCAGTCCCCAGCTTAATGATTTTTATATTTTCAATTCTTTAAATTTCAATAAAATCAGCAAATTTTATCAATTTTAATATAATTTTACCAAATTTATTTATTAAACTCATAAATTATTTTTATATTATCAAACATTTTAGCAAAAAGCACTTTATAATTTTTAAAAATTTACATTAATTTTATATTTTGTTATAAAAAATATAAAGTTTATTTCAAAATCTTTCCAAAGTTCTTGCAACGGCAAAAATTTTGTCATAAATCAATTCTATGGCATCATGATCTAAATTTTTTAAATTTTTATTTTTTAAACGATCAAGAATCTCTTTTTCTCTTTTGGGATAATAAATTTCTTTATTATGTTTTTTTTTAATTTCTCCTATAATTTTAACATAAGTCATTCTTTCATTTAAAAGCTCTAAAATTTTATCGTCCACTATATCAATTTTATCTCTTAGTTCTTTTAAATCAAGCATTGCTCTTCCTTTAAAATTTCAAAAACACTCGGATAAACTCCATCAAGAACGCTTGTATCAATGCCTTTAGTATTATTTAGTTTTCCACTTAAAACTAAATAAGTTTTCATATTTAATTCTTTTGCTTTAAACAAATCCCCTTTAAAATCGTCACTGATTATTTTTATATCTTCAAATCGAGCATTTTGATTTTGCGTTTTTAACAATTTCAAAGCCTCATTATAAAAAATCACACTTGGCTTACCCACAACATCATATTCAAAATGAATTGCGTTTTTAAGCATAGCCATTATACTTCCTACCCCTGGGTAAGATTTATTGTCTTTTTTATAAATGCTACTTTCATGCATAGCCACAACTTTAACTCCATTTTTAATCATTTCTATAATACTAGCAAAATCATTAAATTTAAAATCATCAAAACTAGCAATAAGAACTAATTCTGGATTTTTAAAATCCAACTTAAAGCCAAGCATTTCAAGACTTTGCAAAAACTCATTAGCACCAAAAGCAGCAACTTTACAAGGCTTAAAAAGAGTTTTTAAAATACAAAAAGGATCTAAATAAGCATTATCTTTTATATTTAAGCCCTTTTGTCTTAAAATTTCTAAAAAATCAAGTTTTTTGGTATTGTTTGTGATAATCACATAAGCAAGATTATTTGTATTTAAAAAATCGATTAATTCTTTGGCTCCAAAAATTAAAGATTTATCAGCATCTGAAATAAGCGTTCCTTGAACATCTAAAAAAAACATTTTAAACCTTTATAAACTTCTCCTCTAAAGCAATTTGATCTTCAAAGCTTTCTCTTTGGCGAATCAGTCTTATCATCCCATTTTCTAAAGCTAATTCGCAAACTTTATTTCTAGTGTTGTAATTACTACTCATACTAAAGCCGTATGCTCCAGCATTTTTAATCACCATTATATCACCATTTTGCGTATGAGGTAATAATCTTTCCTTAGCAAAAAAATCACCGCTTTCACAAACCCCACCTACAACGTCACATAGGCTTTCTTCTCCTTGATTATAAGGCATATCAATTTCATGATAAGCTTCATATAAACTTGGGCGTATCAAATCATTCATAGCGCCATCAACGATAATAAAACGCTTTGTTTTATTGTGTTTTTCATAAAGAACTGAACAAACAAATTCCCCATTTGAGGCTACCAAAAATCGCCCTGGTTCCATTCCTATAGTTACATCAAGTCCATTAAGACTAGCTAAAATTGCTTGTGCGTACTCATAAAGATTAGGCTCTAGATCTGTTTTTTCATAAGCTACGCCAAGCCCTCCACCAATATCAAAAAATTTAAGATCAATCTTTAAAGCTTTTAATTCTTTAACGAGTTTTGCAACAATACTAGCTGCTTCATATATAGGGCTTAAATCTAAAAGTTGTGATCCAATATGAAAATGTATCCCAACAGGTTCCAAAAAAGAAGAATTCTTTGCATAAATATACATTTTCTTAGCACTCTCAATTTCAACCCCAAATTTATTTTCATTTAATCCTGTAGAAATATAAGGATGAGTTTTTGCATCTACATTAGGATTAACCCTTATGCTAATTCTTGCCTTAGTGTTTAATTCTTTAGCCACTTGCTCCAAAAGTATCATTTCAGCTTCACTTTCAAGATTGATATATAAAATGTTATATTTTAAAGCAAGTTTGAGTTCTTCTTTGGTTTTACCTACTCCACTAAAAATAATTTTATAAGGTTGTGCGCCCACTTTTAAAGCACGTTTAACCTCACCTATACTCACACAATCAAATCCGCTATCTAATTTAACAAGCATTTGCAAAAGGCTTAAATTTGAATTGGCTTTTACGGCATAAAAAATTTGTGATTTTCTAGCTTTAAAGGTATTTTTTAATTCTAAAAATTTTTCTTTAATCGCATCAAAATTATAGATATAAAAAGGGGTTTGAAATTCATCTTTAAGTTTTTTATAATCCATACTTTCCTTCTTTAAATTTTAATATCAAATCAACGATTTTTATAAAACTTCATTAGGCCAAAAAAGCCTAGCAATACAATAGGCAAAACGATACCAATTTCACTGATTATAACGCCATTTTCACTTAATCTTGAAAACAAATATAAAAATCCCCAAGATAGTAATGTCACCACAAAAGCCACAAAAGCCACAAAAGCAAGATTAAAAAATCTAGAAATAACAGGAAAATAATAATACATAATAAGCATTAAAAAAGGAGCAAAAAATGGCATAAATATAAGTTTATAAAGATTAATCTTTAGCGTTTCTATGCTAATATTTTGATCCTTGAAAAGCCTTAGACTCTCCCAAGCATCTAAAATAGAATAATTACTATTGCTCGCAACACTTTCAATGATTTTCGGTTTAAAGCCCTCTAAAGCACTTAATTCTTTAAAATCTTGCACATCAATGCCTTTAGCACCCAGTATATATTCTTTAGGAAGAGTGGTTAAATTTCCATCTTTTAAGATCCAATTTCCCTCTTTAAAGGATGCTTTTTTAGCTTCAACAAAAGAATTTAAGGTAGAGTTATTAAGATCAAAAATTTTGATATTTTGGACGCTGTTTTGTCCATTGTTTATTTTAGAAATATAAACAAAATCATTATTGAATTTTAAAAAAACTTCTCCACCTTGTTTATTTAAAACTCCATTTTTTAAAATATTTTTTTTATAATCATTTGCATAGGCAAAAGAAGTAAAATTTAAACCAATATAAACACAGCAAAAAAACAAAGCCCATAAAAAAGGGAAGATAACGACTAAATTTTTACTGATTCCTAAAGCGTAAAAGCTTACAAATTCATTAGTTCTAATCATTGAAATGAGTGACAATATAAATGCAAAAACTATAGAAAGTGGCAAAATATAAGGCACAGCAGAACAAGCTAAAAAAACCACATAAAGTAGCTGAAGATTGACACTTTGTGGCAAATCTTTAAAATTTAAAAGCAAATCAATACCACAATAAAAACCAATTAAAGATAAAAATATTATGAAAAAATTCTTAAGATAAATTTCTGAAATGAAACGAAAAAAAATCCACATTTTAAGCTCTTAAACTATACAAAGATGAAACACTTGATAAATCTTTTTCAATCAGTTCAAATAATGCTTTTTTAGAGTGTTCTAAGATTTTATCTAAAATTATTTTTTCCTCGTCTTTAAATTGTCCTAAAACATGAGAGATGACGTTTTCTCCCTTGCCTACGCCTATACGCACTCTTTCATAATCATTGCCACATAAAGAATCGATACTTTTTAGCCCATTGTGTCCGCCGCTTGAACCGCCTTTTTTAAAACGCAAAGCCCCTAAATTTATATCGATATCATCATGTATAACTATAAGTCTTTCACATTTATAAAAATCCTTAACCGCTTTAACGCTAGTGCCTGAATTATTCATATAAGTGCTAGGTTTAAGAAGAAGTAAGGAGGAGCCAATCTTAAATAGCTCTCCTTTAAATTTTGAATTGTTAAGATTTGTAAAATTTTGATCTTTTAAAATCAAATCAATGAGCATAAAGCCTACATTATGGCGAGTATTTTTGTATTCCTCACCTATATTGCCAAGCCCTACGACTAAGATCATCTAGCTTTTTCTACGCCAACAACCGCTATCCTATCAGCGTCTAAAATAGTAACACCCTCAGGAACTACTACATCACGAACAAGTAAAGCATCACCTACATCAAGTTTGCTAACATCAAGTTCAAAGAAATTTGGTAAATTTTCAGCTTTACATTTAACTTTTAATCTTCTCTTAGATTGGATTAAAACACCTTTATTTTTAAGACCGATAGCTGTTCCTGTGATTTTAACTGGAACCATATATTTAGAAATCACACCTTTTTGTGCTACTTTTAAATCTACGTGTTTTAAATCACTTGTAACTGGATCTTTTTGATAATCCACAACCACAACATTTAAAGTTTGAGAACCCACTTTAACATCAAAAGCTAAAGTTGTTTTTTTACGAACTTCTTTAATGAATTCATTGACCTTAAAAGCAGCGTGGATATTTTCCAATCCTTTACCATAGATGTTTGCTATTAGATAACCATCTCTTTTTAAAGCTTTAGCTGCTTTTCTACCGATACTCTCTCTAACGATACCTTCTAACATCTTTTTATCCTTTCAAAAAAATAAGCTTTAATTTTAGCAAATATTGGCTTAGTTAAAAGTAAAAAAGTATATAATTACGATTTAAAACTGTATTTGGGATATTTTTTTGAAAAAAGAATTAAATACTGCTTGGCTATGGGTTATTTTTGGAGCCTTGATAGAGTGCTTTTGGGTGAGTGGTTTAAAATACTCCTATGAAATTTGGCATTATTGCTTAACCGCTATAGGCATTTTTATCTCTTTTAATTGTTTTTTAAAAGCATGTAAAAAAATAGAAATCAGCGTAGCTTATAGTGTTTTTGTAGGCATTGGAACCGCTGGCATTGTGATAGCTGAAATTGCCATTTTTCATGAAAAATTTTCTATTTTAAAAATCTTTTTCATACTGCTTTTATTACTCGGTGTGATAGGTTTAAAATTCAGTTCTAAAGAGAATTAATGGCTTGGATATTTTTAATCATTGCTGGAATTTGTGAAATTATAGGTGTTATCATCATGAAAAAATATGTCGATACACACGCAAAAAAATATCTTTTATCTCTCATATTGTGCTTTATGTGTTCTTTTATGAGTTTGAGTTTGAGTATGCAAAGCATTGCTATGAGTATTGCTTATGCTATTTGGACGGGTATTGGTGCTGTGGGCAGCGTTGTAGTGGGCGTGGTTTTATTTAAAGAGAGTAAAAATTTCTTAAAACTCTTTTTCATTTTAGTGATTTTAATTTCTACTATAGCTTTAAAATTACTTTCTTAAATAAGGATTAAAATGCAAATTTATATTAGCGGAATTCATACTGATACTGGAAAAACGTATTTAAGTGCTAGAATTTGTAAAGAATTGGGTTTTGATTACTTTAAACTCATTCAAGCAGGCACTCCAAAAGATAGCGATATCATAGCTCAATTTAGCCCAAAAACCAAAATTTTTAAAGAGGGTATATTTTTACAAACTCCCGTATCACCTCACAAGGCAAGAACTTTAGAAGGATTAAATTATAAAGCTTTTGATATTGCTTTGCCTCAAAGTGATAAACTCATTATAGAGCTTGCAGGCGGCCTTTTTTCGCCTATTGATGATGAAAAAACCATGATTGATTTTATGCAAAAATTTAAACGCCCTACCATTTTAGTCGCAAAAGATTATTTAGGAAGTATCAATCATACGCTTTTAAGCATAGAAGCCTTAAAACAAAAAAATATACCCATCCTAGCCTTAGTTTTAAAAAGTGAAGATCCTTTTAGTAAAGATTTTATACAAAAATATACACAAATTCCCATCATAGATTTTGATGATAAGGTTTGCGAGAAACTTTTAAAAATCATTAATAAATTTTAATGTATTATTTGTTTATCAATAAAGGAGTGAAAAATGAAACAAATATTATTTAAATTTTTGATTTTGAATTTTTTATTTGTAGTTTGTGCATGTTCACAGGATGGTTCATCCGTAGATGACTTGTTTAAAAAAGGTCAAGAGGCGTTAAAAAGTGGTGATCGAGATAAGGCTATAGAGTATTTAAAACAAGCTTGTAATTTAAATTCGGGATTAAGATCAGGATTTTCTTGTTATCAAGTTGGAAATTTTTATCGCAATATTGTGGGTGATACACGTAAATCTTCGGAATATTATGAAAAAGCTTGTGATTTAAATTTAGGACTTGCTTGTTTTGCAAGTGCAGATACATACCGTATTATAAATCCTGATAAAGCTTTAAACTATTATAAAAAAGCTTGTGATTTAGAAATATCACAAAGCTGTGTTGAACTTGCAAATTTATACATAGAAGAAAATAATGCTTCTAAATTTTTAGAATATCTTAACAAAGCTTGTGATTCAAAAGATGCAAAAACTTGCAATGATCTTGCAAAAATATATGAACAAGGGGTAATAAAATATAAACTAGGAATAGAAGATAAAGAAATATTGATCAAAAAAGATAGCTCTAAGGCCTTACAATACTATAAAAAAGCTTGTGATGAAGCTGAAAGTAATGATAGCGCTAAACAAGATTATTGCGAAAAATATCATCAATTAAAAAGCAATTTTTAAAAATTATTTTAATCCTGACTTTTGCATTACAAAGTTAGGATTTTGCATTTTAACTTCACGTAAAATCTAATTTTAAAAAATCTTTAAAATTTTTATCATGTAAGCAATTTTCTAAGCTTCTTTTTATTGTATATCACTAATTTCAAAAATCATTGAAAATTTGCTCTAAACTATCCACTACATAATAAATTTGCTCCTTTGTAATCACATAAGGGGGCATAAAATAAATTGTATTTGCAAGCGGCCTCAAAAGCAAATCTTTTTTTAAAGCTCTTTTAAAAACCTCAAGTCCAGCTCTTTCGTATTTTGCATTTAAAATATCAAAAGCACTGATCATCCCGCAAGTTCTAAAATTACCAAGAAAATCAAATTTTTTAAGTCTTGAAAACTCTTGCTGTATAAAGGTGCTTAAAATTTTATTTTTTTCTAAAATATTTTCATTTTCAAATATATCTAAAACTGCATTTGCCGCAGCACACGCTAAAGTATTTCCCGTATAACTATGAGAATGCAAAAAAGCTTTATACTCTTTGTAAGGTGCGTAAAAAGCTTGATAAATTTTATCCTTAGTAAGCACCACAGAAAGAGGCATAAACCCGCCCGTAATCCCTTTTGAAAGGCAGATAAAATCAGGGCTTTGTTTGCATTGATGTAAAGCAAAAAGCGTCCCTGTGCGTCCAAATCCCACGGCAATTTCATCAAAAATAACTTGCACATTAAATTCATGACAAAGCTTTATGGCTTCATCAATAAATCCTGCCTCATACATATGCATATTTCCAGCACACTGCACTAAAGGTTCTAAGATAAAAGCACAAATTTCACTAGAATGCTTTTCTAAAATCCCTTTTAAAACAAAAAGTTCTTCTTGATAGTCTTTATTTTTTGGGACAGGGGTATTAAGACATTCTAAAAGCAAAGGATTGTAAGTATCTTTATAAAGTGCAACATCTCCCACGCTTAAAGCCCCTAAAGTCTCGCCATGATAAGAATTGCTTAGAGATAAAAATTTATTTTTTTTCAAACCCTGATTTAAATGATAATGAAAACTCATTTTAAGTGCTATTTCTACCGCACTTGATCCATTATCTGCGTAAAAACATTTATTAAAATCTCTCCCAACTTTTTCACAAAGTCTAGCTGAAAGTTTGATAATAGGCTCATGCGTAAAACCAGCCAAAATCACATGTTCAAGCTCATCAACTTGCTTTTTAATGGCATTTGCGATTTTTTCATTACAATGCCCAAAAAGATTCACCCACCAAGAACTGATACAATCTAAATATCTTTTATCGTCAAAATCATAAAGCCAAACCCCCTTAGCTTTTTTTATAGGGATTAAAGGCACATTCTCATGATCTTTCATTTGAGTACAAGGATGCCAAATGTGTTCTAAGTCCAGTTCTTTTAAATTCATTTTTACTTCTTTGATTTTTAGTGCAATAATACTACATTTTTATACAAAAGCACTTTAAAATCAACATAGATATTTAGAAAATATTTATATAATTAAGATTTATAATTATCATTTTTATTTTGAAAGGAAAACGATGAAAAAAATATTAATTATTTTGGGATTTTTATTTAGTTTTGTATATGCTCAAGAAGATTTAGTCAAAAAAGGAGTTGAAGCTTATAGCAAGGGTGATTATCTGACAGCTTTAAAATATTTTCAAAAAACTTGTGATTTAAAAGATGGTGAGGGTTGCAGTAATCTTGGATTTATGTATGCATTTGGATTAAAAGTTAATAAAAATTATTTTAAAGCTATGGAATTATTTAAAAAAGCTTGTGATTTAAAAAATGGTGACGGGTGCAGTAGACTTGGGGTTATGTATCAAGAGGGAATAGGTATTAAAAAAGATCTTTCTAAAGCTTTAGAGTTTTATAAGAAAGCTTGTGATTTAAATCATGGTTTTGGATGTTGCAATCTTGGGATTATGTATGCAGATGGAACAGGTGTTAAAAAAGATATTTCTAAAGCTTTAGAGTTTTTTGAAAAATCTTGTGATTTAAATGACGATCTTGGGTGTTATTATCTTGGTGCTATGTATGAAGATGGAATAGATGTTAAAAAAGATCTTTCTAAAGCTTTAGAGTTTTATAAGAAATCTTGTGATTTATCAGGGGAAGATGAAGCTTGTCAAAGTTATATAAGGCTCAAAAAATAAAGCTTAAATATGCAAATTGTACAAATTTTAGATGAATTAAAAAAACAAGATAATTTTAGAATTTTACGCCCACTAAGGCATGAAGGAAAATATGTCTATAAAGAAGGCAAAAAGCTTTTAAATTTAGCCTCAAATGATTATCTAGCGCTCTCTTATGATAAAGAATTAAAAGAAGAATTTCTAAGCACTTTAAAAGATGAAAATCTATTTTTTTCAAGCTCAAGTTCAAGAAGCTTGAGTGGGAATTTTGAAATTTATGAAGAATTAGAAGATTATTTAAAAGCTGATTTTAAAAATAAAGAAATACTTCATTTTAACAGCGGATATCATTTGAATTTATCCTGTATAGCCGCACTTTCAAGCTTAAATAAAACTCTTTTTTTGGCTGATAAATTTATCCATGCGAGTATGATTGATGGATTAAGACTCAATGGAGCTAATTTTTTTCGCTATAAACACAATGATTTAGATCATTTAGTATCTTTGATCCAAAAACACTATGAAAAATATGAAAATATCATCATACTTAGCGAAGCCTTATTTAGCATGGATGGAGATTTTAGTGATCTAAAAGCCCTTGTCGAACTTAAAAAAACTTATCCAAAAATAAAACTCTATATTGATGAAGCCCATAGTGTTGGATGTTTTGATAAAAAGGGCTTAGGATTTGCAAAATCCCTTGGCTTAGAAAATGAAATTGATTTTTTGGTTTTTACCTTTGGAAAAGCTATTGCTTCAATGGGTGCTTGTATGATTTGTGCTAAAAAATATAAAGATTTTTTCATCAATAAAGCACGTGCTTTTATCTATTCTACGGCTTTACCTCCTATCAACGTTGCCTTCACGCTTTTTATTTTTAAAAATATGACAAAATTTCAAAATAAAAGAGAAAATTTATATCATCTAAGCCAAAATTTTAAAAACAAACTCAAAGAAAAAAAATATCAAATTTTAGGGGATTGTTATATCATTTCTTTGATCTTAGGGGATAATAAAAAAGCCTTAGAAATATCTAAAATACTTGAAAAAGGTGGCTTATTTGCTCCGGCAATTAAAGAACCTACCGTGCCTAAAAATACAGCTAGAATTCGCTTTTCTATGCACGCAGGACTTAATCAAAACGATCTTGATCCGATTTTGGAGTTATTATGAAAAATACTTTTTTATGCAAAAATCCTAATTGTGATGAATTGATTGTTGTTTTTGGAGGATTTACAAGCCATCCAAGTCATTTTTTGCATTTAAAAAGTGAGAAAAATGTTGTATTGTTTTATGATTTTGAAAATTTAGATTTTGAATTTGATTTTAAAGCTTTTTCAAAAATCAAATTAATAGCCTTTTCCATGGGAGTTTGCCTTGCTAATTATCTTTTAAAAGAATACAACTTTAATCAAAAAATTGCCCTCAATGGCACAAATTTAGGTATAGATAAAGAAAAAGGTATCCATCCTACGCTTTTTAGTAAAACTATAAAAAAATTTAATTTAGAAAATTTTAAAAATTCTTTATTTAAAAATCATAAAGATAAAACTAAAAATTTTATTTTTAAAGATGAAAATGCCTTAAAAAATGAACTTAATGTGCTTTTTGAATTTGCTTTAAAAGAGCAAAAAGAAAATTTAATTTGGGATAAAATTTACTCAAGCAATCAAGATGAGATCTTTCCACAAAATGCTTTAAAAAAAAGCTTTGAAAATTTAATTTTTCTAAATGAGCCTCATTTTGCTTTTTTTCATTTTCATTCTTGGGATGAACTTTGAATTTTTTAAAAGCCAAATCAAGCTATCAAAAAGCTGCAAAAGTACAAGATTGGATGGGAGATAAGCTTTGTGAAAAAATCCCTACAAATGAAATTTTTGATCAAATCTTTGAATTTGGTTGCGCACAAGGTGAATTCACACAAAAATTAAAAAAGAAAATCATCTTTGAAAAATACATTTTAAACGACATTTTAGATTACAAAATTCAAGATAAAGTTGAAATTTTTGATATGAATGATATTGCTCATCACCCTTTAAGCACTCAAAAATTCGATCTTATTGCTTCTAATGCAACCTTACAATGGCTTGATCTAAAAAAAATACTGCCAACCCTTAAAAACATGCTTAACAAAAAAGGTATTTTACTTTTATCTACTTTTGGTGAAAAAAATTTAGAACAAATCGCACAAAGCACAGGATTTTCTTTAAACTATCTTTCTCTTTTTGAAATAAAAAAAATCCTACAAGAGTATTTTTTTGAAATTTTTATAGAAGAAGATTTTATCACTTTAGAATTTGAAAACCCTTTGGAGGTTTTTAGACACTTAAAATTAAGCGGGGTAAATTCTTTAGGTTATCACGCTTTATCAAAAACTTTTTTAAAAGACTATGAAAAAAGATTTCAAAACAAACTCACCTATCATCCTATTTTTATTTATGTAAAAAAAATATAAAATTATTTTGTTATAATCTGGGCAAATTTCCTTAGGAACTATCACAAATGAAAAAAATATTATTTTTTTGTATGTTTTTATTTTTATGTCTTAAAGCAGAAAATCTTAGCATTTTTGTCGCTTCTTCAGCTTCAAAAGCTATGAGTGCGATTAAAGATGAATTTTTAAAAACCCATCCAAATGATAATATAGAAATGATTTTTGGCGCCTCTGGAAAATATTACCAACTTTTAAAGCAAGGGCGAAAATTTGATTTATTTTTTTCAGCCGATGAAAAATACGCTGAGGCAATTTTTAAAGATCAAAACGCCTTAGAAAAACCAAAAATTTATGCTTTGGGTGTTTTAGCCTTATATAGCTTAGACCCAAATTTAATCCATTTTGAAAATCTCAAAGAAAATTTAACAAAAATCAATCATCTAAGCATAGCAAATCCAAAAATCGCTCCTTATGGAGTTGCCGCTAAAGAAATTTTAGAAAAACTTAATCTAGGTGAAAGTTTAAAAAATAAAATTATCCTAGGTGACAATATCGCACAACCGGTTTTATATGTTGATTCTAAAGCATCCAAACTTAGCATAGTGGCTTATTCTTTAGTTTCTCCTATTAACCACCCCAAAGGATACGCAAGTATTATCAATCCAAAATATTTTACCCCTTTAAAGCAAAGCTTTGTGATCACAAAATACGCCAAAAATAAAAAATTAGCCTTTGATTTTAGCGATTTTATAAGCTCAACCAAAGCAAAAGAGATTTTTAAAAAATATGGATTTAATACCCCATGAATATTTTAAAAGGCAAAGTTTGCGAAGTTAATTATCAAGATGATTTGATACTCGTAAAAATAAATTGCGAAAATGAAATTTTTAAGGTTTTAATGCTTGCTCCATTTAAAGAACTTAAATTAGATCAAGAACTTCAAATGCTTTTTAAAGAACATGAACTTTGTTTTGCCTCGCTAAATTCTAATTTAAGCGTAGAAAATTCCTTTAAGGCAAAAATTTCAAAAATCAAAGAAGGAAAACTCTTATATCATGTATTTTTCAAATTCCACGATCAAGAACTTTCTAGCTTGATCACCAAGGAAAAAGCTTTGGAATTGAAACTTTGTCAAAATCAAGAATGGCTTTGCTTTATCAAAGCAAATGATATTATTTTAAGGACAAACAATGCTTGATCCTGTCTTTTTGCAAACTCTCTTTCTAACTCTTAAACTAGCTTTTATCACCACTTTTATACTTTTTTTTATAGGTGTTTTTTTAGCCTATATTTTAAGTTTTACTCATTTTCCTTTTAAAGCTTTATTACAAACTTGTATCAATTTACCTTTGGTTTTGCCTCCTAGTGTTTTAGGTTTTTATCTTTTGATCAGTTTTTCAGCCAATACTTTTTTAGGGAATTTTTTGCAAAAATATTTTCACCTTTCTTTGGTTTTTACCTTTGAAGGACTCGTTTTTGCTTCTATTATTTTTTCTCTACCCTTTATGATTAATCCTTTGCAAAGTGCTTTTTCATCGATCAATCAAAATCTCTTAGATGCTTCTTATACTTTAGGCAAAAGCAAAATAACCACGCTTTTTAAAGTCATCTTGCCTAATTGCAAAGCGGGTATTTTTTCAGCTTGTGCGATGAGTTTTGCCCATACTATGGGTGAATTTGGAGTTGTTATGATGATAGGCGGACACAAACAAGGCGAAACTTTAGTCGCTAGTATCGCAATTTATGACGAACTTGAAACCTTAAATTACACCCTAGCGCACCAATACGCTTTTACGCTTTTTATCCTTTCTTTTGCCATACTTTTAAGCCTATATTTTGTCAATAAAAAGTTAAATTTTTAGGAAATTAAATGCTAAAACTAGACCTAAAATATCAAGTCAATGCTAAAAATTTTGAATTTAAAACTCACATTGATCAAGGTGAAATCACAGCTATTTTTGGAGAAAGCGGAGCTGGAAAGACAACCTTGCTTAAAATCATAGCGGGGTTAATCAAACCAAATTGCGGTTACTTAGAAGTAGATAATGAAATTTGGTTTGATCATAAAAAAAATATCAATCTAAATATACAAAAAAGAAAAATAGGTTTTATGTTTCAAGATTATGCTTTATTTCCTAATATGAATGTCAAAGAAAATTTAAGCTACGCAAATAAAAATGAAAAAAAAATCAATGAATTTTTAGAGCTTATGAATTTAAAAGAATTAGCCAAAGCATATCCTAAAGAACTTTCAGGCGGACAAGCTCAAAGAGTTGCTCTAGCAAGAGCCTTAATAACAGAGCCTAAAATTTTGCTTTTAGATGAACCTTTAAGCGCTTTAGATTTTAAAATGCGTATGAATTTACAAGATGAACTTGCAAAAATTTTACATCATTTTAAAATCACAACTTTATTTGTAAGCCACGATATAGCTGAAATTTACAAACTAAGCCATAAAATTATAGAAATTCAAAATGGCAAGATCATTAAAAATTTACCCAAAAATGAATTTTTTACACAAGCAAATTTAAGCGCAAAATTACGCTTTAGCGCGACTTTACTTGAGATTAAAAAAAGCGATATTTTGATCATTTTTACCCTACTTTTAAATCAAAACATCGTTAAAATCACACTCAGCGAGGAAGAATTTTTAAAAGATTATCAAGATGTAAAAATCGGCGATACGCTTTTACTTTCTATAAAAGCTTTTAATCCTATCATCGTAGGGAAAATAAACAAGAAGGAATAAAAATGAAAAAAATCATCATAAATTTAATTTGCATTTTATTTATCAGTGGATGCAGTCAAAAAACAACTGAAATAGTAGGCTACAGCATAGCATTTGCACCCTCAATAGCAGTTTCTGCTGTAGGACTTACTGCTCTTGGAGTGCTTTATCCTCCAATGTGGCTTTTAAGTAAAATTGATAAGAAAACAAGTAAAAATTCAAAGCATTCTTTTTGTAAACTTGTAGATTTATGTCAATCTCAATTGAATCTAGATTCAAAAACTACTAATGAAATTTTAAACGAGATTAAACATGAAATTTCTTATTTTAAAAAACGTGAAAAGTATTTTTCTCAAGTATATAATAAATTATTTGACAGCAAAAATGAAGAATATAAAAAATTCACTCAAGAATATGAAAAAAATACCCAAAAATATATCGATGCTTATAAAAAAGTTCTTGCAAGTGAAGATGATACTTGGTTAGCATATTCCAATGAAACAAATAAAAAAATATTGCATGCTTTTTATAAGGCTTATGAACGTTATCCTTTTATTAACAATGCTAAAACATTAACTGATAATAAAATTTTTGCCGTGAGTGATATAGATTTTGATTATTTTTATTTTGATAATGAGTTTTTAGTAAAAAAAGAAGATGAAGTTCTAGAAAAACTCAGCAAAAAACATATTAAAGAATATAAGAAATTTAAAGAAAAAACTTTAGAAAAATCCAAAAAAATCAATCAAAAAGAAATCGCTTACAATGGTTTTGTTATATTTTTTCAAATACAAGATGAAAAATTTAAACCTATTTTAGGCTATGTTTCTTACAAGCTTGTAAATGAACCTGATGTGCATTGTACTTTATATTGATGGAAAAATGTAATTTATAAAAAAAGATTTAAAAGAATAGCTAAGCAAGCATTCTTTTAATATCTTTTAATCTCTTAACGCAAATTTCAAGATCTTTATTTTTAGTCGCATTGTCTTTTTTAGCATAGGCGTGCAAAATAAATAATTTCGTTTCAAAAGCATAAAAAATTCTGATCGAATGTCTTGGAGTTTTCAATCTTATCTTAAAAATATCATCACATCTTGTTTTGCTGTGTTGCTCATCAAGCTTGTTGCCATTTATAGCTAATTCTTGTATCATTTTATAAGCTTTTTCTTTATAACTAGACTCAAGGTTATTTATAAATTTCGTGATTTTATTATTATAATAAACGATTTCATACATAAAAAAACCTTTAATTTATCGATATTTACTTTATCTTATTTTTTAAAATCCTTAAATAAATAATTTAAATATTGATTTAAAATTTCTTCTCTTTTATATAAATCTTTAAAATTTGAAATTTTAACATTGAGTGCAAAAGATTGATAAGAATGAAATTTTTTCAAATAAACAAATCCTACAATCCAAGCAATACTATCATTAAAGCCCGTTTTACCATAAAGAATAAAATCATCATTTTGTCTTAACTCGATCGTTTTAATGACTTCTTCTTGAATTTTTTTAGAATAAGGAAGTTTTAAATTGGCAAGTTTAAAAAGTAAAGCGGCTTGTTCTTTGGCTGAAATTTGTAAAGTATTATCAAGCCAAAAAGCATCAATTTTAGAAATTTTTTTATTGCCATAATCAAGCTTGTTTAAATTTTCTTGCATTCTTACTTTGCCTATTTTTCTAGCAAGTTCTTTAAAAGCAGGTACTTGAGATCTTTTTATAGCTGAAGTTAAATTCGCATCCTGTGCCCAAGAAGGTAAAAAGACTTTTTCGCCTTTATAATGATAAAAAACTTCACTTGTATCTTTGAATACATGAGAATTTAAAGCGATTAAAGCATTAAAAATTTTAAAAGTAGAAGCTGGAGAAAAACGCTCTTTAGCTTTTAAAAAATCATTACTCAAAAACTCTTTACCATCATAAACAATCATTACTCCGCTAAGATTTTGCTCTTTAAAAAAATCTGGCAAATTTTTAGCAAAAATAAAATTTTGAAAAAGTAAAAATAAAATAAATATTCTTATCATTTTTTATCCATAACCTTTTTAAAAGCCAAAGAAGCTAAAGCCAAACCAAAAGAAGCCGTAACCCCCATAAAAGAACCAAGATCCTTACAGCAAGGCACTTCATCTGAAAAAACCACGTCAAAATCTTGATTAAAACCCGATTTTCTAAGTTCATAACGAAATTTTTTTGCCAAAGCATCACCGTAAGTTTTAAAAATACTTGTCGTTTTAATACGCGTAGGATCAAGTTTTCTTGCTCCACCTGTAGAAGAAATAAAAATTTGCTTTTTAAAATCAATCCTATTAGCCAAAGCTACTTTAGCAGGAATATCATCAATCGCGTCGATAATAAGATCAAAAGAACTCAAATCAAATTGATTAAGAAAATCTTGATCAATTCTAGCTACAATACCTCGAGCTTGATAAATTCTTTCAAAAACTTTCGCTTTTTCTTCACCTATGTGCTCACTATGAATTTGGCGATTTTGATTTGTGCTTTCAAAGCAATCCCCATCGATTAAAGTAAGATTTGTAAAACCACTTCTAAAAAGCGCATCAACACAAATTCCACCAACTCCACCAAGCCCACAAACTAAAACTTTAGTTTGAGAAATTTTCTCTAAATTTTCTTCTCCAATCAACCATTTTATACGCGTAAATCTATCATTCATTATTTTTCCTTAATCCATTTTTTTGTTTGTTTTAATTTTTTATAAGCCGTTAAATCAAGCATTATAGGCGTAATAGTCGCATAACCTTTCTTTAAAAGAGCGATATCGGATTTTTTTTCTTCTTCAAAATCCAAATTAGCACTTGCAAGCCAAAAATACTTCTTTCCTCTTGGATTGACATTACAATGGGCTTTATAATTGTAAATTCTTTTTCCAACTTTAGCGATTTTAATCCCTTTAAATTTAGTTTTTGAAGATGGAAAATTCACATTTAAAAATTCTTTTTTATCTAAAGGAAATCCTTGATTAAAAATTTTTTTCACAAGTTTTTTTATAATTTTTAAAGCGATTTTATAATCTATTTTTTCATTATTTTTATAAAATTGTGAAAAAGCAATAGCCGGAACTCCTTGTAAAACAGCCTCCATAGCTCCCGCACAAGTACCAGAATATGTAATATCCTCACCTACATTTGCGCCTTTATTGATCCCACTTATAACAAGATCAGGTAATTTTTTCTTATAAAAAGCATGTAAAGCCAGATAAATACAATCCGCAGGAGTTCCATCATCTAGCTTATAAAATCTTTTTTTAACTTTAACAAACTGAAGAGGTCTTACTAAAGTAATAGAATGAGAACAAGCTGATTTTTCATTTGAAGGTGCAACTACTGTTATTTTTGCTTTAAATTCTTTTTTCAGCATCTCAACAAGTTTTTTCAAGCCTTTGCTTTCATAGCCATCATCATTAGTAATAAGAATTTCTTTCATTTTCAGCCTTGTTATAATTTAAATAAAGAAATTATTTTCAAAAAAAGTAAATTAAAATTATATACAAAAAATAATAATTTGTATTACTTTTTAATCTGTAATTTAAATTCAAATTAAATTTTTGTAAATTATGTTATGATACTAAATATCAAAATTAAGGATATTGCCCATGAAAAAAATCAAATATGGCTTATTTTTTCTAGTTTTTACCATGATGTTTTCAGCTTGTTCGACTAAAGAACTCAATCCTTTAGGACGCTCTTATGGGGAAATGTATGATAGTGATCCTTTAAAAATCGGTCAAGAACCAACAGCACCACAAAAGCAAACTGGTTTAGCTGAAGGACAAAAATTTCCAGCCATCCCTTTAGTGCCACCTGTTTTGCATTTTGACTCTGCTGATGCTAATTCTACAGAAATTCCAAGACCGAGATTAAAATCAAATGGTGAATTTAATGACGTCTCCGCCGTTGGAGGGATCAGCTATACAAGTGATTATGTAACCGTTATGAATCCAAATGGAGCAGCATTGACTATATCAAACACCAATCCAGGAAATTGGATATGGGGATATAATCTATATGCAAGTAAAGGTTTTGAAGATGCAAGAACTTGGCGTTTGGTTGAATTCGCAAGCAATATTGTTATGTTTAAAAATGCCCAAACCAATACTTGTCTTAATGCTTATGGCAATGGTATAGTGCATTATCCTTGTGATCAAAGCAATCACGCACAATTTTGGAAACTCATTCCTATGAGTAATGGAGCGTATCAGATTAGAAATGTTGCCACACAACAATGTATCCAAACCCCTGTAAATGATGTCATGCATGAATTTAATCTTAGCTCTTATAAAATTTATTTAACAGAGTGCGTCAAACCAGGTGAAAAAACTTTGGACAGACAATGGTATATCACAGCGCCTACTTATGGGGCTATTTCACCTTATTAAAGGAATAAACAATGAAAAAAGTAATTTTATTTTTATTTTTTAATATTAGTTTTGTTTTTGGAGCTTTGGAAAATTATTCTAGCGGAACTTGGAATATGCAAGGGTCTTCAGCTTCAACTGAAAGCAAATGGAATGTTAGCGTTAGACAGCTTATAACTGGGGATAATCCTTTAGATATAGTTGCCATACAAGAAGCAGGAGTTCTACCCTCAACTGCTACAATGACTACAAGACAAGTACAACCTGTGGGCGTTGGAATTCCTATACATGAGTATGAATGGAATTTAGGAACTTCATCGCGTCCAAATGTAGTTTATATTTATTACTCAAGAATAGACGTTGGAGCTAATCGCGTTAATATGGCGATAGTAAGTAGAACAAGGGCTGATGAGGTTATAGTATTGCCTCCTCCAACCGTGGCCTCAAGACCTATTATAGGGATTCGAATTTGTAATGATGTATTTTTAAATGTCCATGCTTTAGCTAGGGGCGGAAATGATGCGGGTGCTTTAGTAACAGCTGTAGATATGCACTTTAGAAATTTACCCGATATTAGCTGGATGATCATGGGAGATTTTAATCGCAACCCTAATCAACTCCTCCCATTACTTGATGCTGATTTAAGAAGACGCATTAACATTGTCTATCCACCTTCTTTTACGCAAACTTCAGGCAATACGATTGATTATGCTATCACTGGAAATTCTAATCAAGCAGCAGCCTATAGACCACCATTGATCACAGCTGTTTTAGCCTTAGCGGGTATTAGAACTTTTTTAGCATCGGATCATTTTCCAGTTAATTTTAGGAGGTTTTAAATGAAAAAAATTTTAGTTTTATGTGCTGTATTGATGAGTTTAGCTTTTGGCATTGAACCTAAAGGGGATTTGCCTGATTATACGCCTATGTTTGCAATCAGATCTCTTCAAACTGGAATTTCAATCAGTATTTTTAGAGAAAGCTCACAAGATCTAACCGATCAAAATTGGGTATTAAGAGAAATCACTTTAAGTGATAAATTAAAAGCTAAAGATACACTCGCTGATAA
Organism: Campylobacter sp. 2457A; assembly: GCF_020135895.1. Taxonomy (NCBI): domain Bacteria; kingdom Pseudomonadati; phylum Campylobacterota; class Epsilonproteobacteria; order Campylobacterales; family Campylobacteraceae; genus Campylobacter; species Campylobacter sp. 2457A. Next base: position 118,841 of record NZ_JACHTO010000001.1, read on the forward strand.
ATTTCCTTTTGGTTATGTTCAATTTGTCAATCCAAATGATGATGATATATGTTTAGCTATTTTAGAAAGTGGTTTTTTTGGGGTTAAATCTTGTAAAGGAGATTTAGAAGATGAAAAATTAGAAACTGTTTTTTCTATCATGCCAACAACAAGTTCTGCGGTGCAAATTAGATCTTTGGTTTTGGGTGGAGTGGAATGCATATCTACCTTTCGCAACCCTCAAATTCCTTTAGAAACTCGTATAGGCATACAAGAATGCTTTAGGGGACCTCATCAATTTATCGCACCTTTTCAGTTATTGTTTTTCACTCCTGCTATCGTTGAAGCAACTCCGCTTAATTAATTTACCTTTTTAGGTAAATTAATTATTAACTTTTATAAATAAACTAAAAACACTTAAAAAATATTTTTTAAAAAATCAAGCTTTATTTGCTATAATTGCTAAAAAATTATTTTAAAAAGGAAATTTTTATGTTAAATCTTTTGCTTTTAAGCAGTTCAAGTTATCAAAATACTGGTTATTTAACCCATGCCAAAACCTATATACAAGATTTTTTAAAAGAATGTAATTTGTTAAATGAAGAAATACTTTTTATCCCTTATGCAGGGGTAAGAAGAAATAATGATGAATATGAGAAAAAAGTAAAAGAAAGTTTAAATCAAGAAAATATCGTCTCTATACATCGTTATAATCACTCTAAAAAAGCTATTTTAAAAGCTAAAGTCATTTTAGTCGGTGGGGGTAATACTTTTATGCTTTTATCTAAACTTTATGAATACGATCTTTTAGATTGTCTAGCTCAACGCGTCAAAGAAGGGGCTTGTTATATCGGCTGGAGTGCTGGATCAAATATAGCAGGAAAAAGCATAAAAACAACCAACGATATGCCAATTATCATGCCTCAAAGTTTTAACGCACTCAATCTTTTTCCTCATCAAATCAATCCTCATTTTATCAGCGGCAAAATTCAAGGGCACAATGGAGAAAGTCGAGAAGAACGCTTAGAAGAATTTTTAATCGCCAATCCTCAAGAAAAAATTTACGCCATACCTGAAGGATCAGCTCTTAGAATAAAAAATGATAAAGTTAAAATTATAGGACATAATCCAGTGCTTAAATTTGAACACCCTATGAAAAGCACAATTTTAGAACTCAATCAAGAATACCCTTATTAAAAGGAATTAAAATGCATAATTTTTATTTGATATTAGCAGCTTTAGGAACTTTAGCAACTGTTATTTTACTCATTAAAAAAGCAGAGACAAAAACAACTTTATTTGGTGTTGGTTTTATCCTTTGTTTGGTTTCTTTAAAACCAATTGATGCCTTAAATGCCTTTACTTCTTCAATGACTCAAGCCTCTTTGCTTAAAGCCATTTGTGCGAGTATGGGTTTTGCCTTTGTGATGAAATTCACTCGATGTGACGCTCATTTAGTTCGATTGCTCACCGCTCCTTTAAAAAATTTAGGCTTTTTCTTAATCCCTATTGCTTTTATCATAACTTTTTTTATTTCCATTGCCATACCTTCTGCGGCCGGTTGTTCTGCGGCTGTTGGGGCAACTTTAATCCCTTTATTGATGGCTTCTGGGATCAAACCTGCTATGGCAGCGACTGCGGTTGTAAGCGGAACTTTAGGAAGTGCTTTAAGCCCTGGCACTTCTCATAATGGCATCATCGCTGATATGAGTGGCTTAAGCATCCCTCAAGTTTTAAGTGTTCAATTTAATTTTACTTTTGTTTCTGGAATCATCACTTGTATTTGTTTAATCATTATGGCTCTTATTTTTAAAGATTATCAAAAAGGAGCAGTTTATGAAAGCAAAACACAAACCGAAGAAGGAATTAAAAAAGCAAATTTCTTATATGCTTTGATGCCTTTAGTTCCTATTGTTATTTTGATCGTCGGTGCAAGCAATTTACCAAAAATTGAAATTTTAAATCCTATTTTAACATGGACAACTAAAATTCAAGTGGCAGAAGCTATGCTTTTAGGTGCTATTTTAGCTATGGTTGTAACTATGAGTAATCCTACTAAAATTTGTCAAGAATTTTTCAATGGTATGGGAAGTTCTTATGCTAATGTTGTGGGTATTATCGTTGCTGCAAGTGTTTTTGCTGCGGGATTGGAAGCTTGTGGGGCTACTAAGGCTGTGATTGAATTTTTAAAAAATGAGCAGCATTATGTCCGATTTGGAGGAACCTTTATACCTTTTTTAATGGCTATGGTAACAGGTTCAGGCGATGCCCCAACGATGGCTTTTAATCAGTCAATCACCATACACGCTAAAGATTTAGGCTTTGATCAAGTGGCATTAGGTATGGTAGCCACAGTCGCTGGGGTACTTGGAAGGGTTGTTTCACCTATCATGGCGGCAAGTATTATTGTCGCGGGTATCGCAGGGATAAATACCATAGAAATTGTAAAAAGAACTGCGCTAGGCTCGATCATTTCTCTTTTAGTGATCGCTTTTATTATGCTTTAATTTCACTAGCTAAAAGAATAATTTCTTGCAAAACTTTACTTGCTGCTTTTAAAGATTTAAGTGGCAAGTATTCATAAATAGAATGAAAATTATGTGCTCCAGTAAAGATATTTGGACACATAAGCCCTTTTTCAGATAGCACAGCCCCATCATAACCGCCACGCATAGGAATGATCTTTGCCTTTATATCTAAATTTTCATAAGCTTTTAAAGCCAGTTTTACAGGGAGACAATCCGTAGTTTTTAAGGCATTAAAAACATTTTTATAACGATTTGATAAATGAATTTGTATCCTTTGCTCACCCCACATTTTTTTACAAGAATCGCATAAATCTTGCAAGAATTGCATTCTTTGCTTATATTTTTCCTCATCAAATTCTCTAATGTCTATTTTTAAAATCGTTTTTGCGCTATTTCCATTTATTTCTTTCACCCAAAAATATCCTTCCTTGCCTTGCGTGTATTCAGGTGCCTCACCTCTTGGCAACATAGAAATAAATTGATGGGCTAAAATCAGCGAATTTACAAGTTTGCCTTTTGCACTCATAGGGTGTGCTGAAACTCCTTGAAAAGTTACTATAGCATCTCCAGCATTCCAATTTTCATAGATAAACTCACCTATACCACAACAATCCAAACAATACCCAAAATCAGCGTTAATTTCTTTCACATCAAAAGCCTTAGCCCCTCTTAATCCCTGCTCTTCATCAGGCAAAAAGCCCACAATGATATCCCCATGTTTTAAAGAAGGATTTTTAACAAAAAATTCAAGCATATCCATAATCGCAGCGATGGCAGCTTTATCATCCGCACCTAGCAAACTCGTTCCATCAGTATGGATAATATCATCGCCTTTGTAATTTTTAAGCTCTTCAAATTCACTTTCTCTTAGATAAAGATCTAATTCTTTATTAAGACAAATATCTCCACCTTCATAATGCGTGATCTGTGCTTTGGTATCATTTTTTTGCTCACTACTAGTATCTAAATGTGCAAAAAAAGCTATACGGGGTGCATTGGAAACATTTGCAGGTAAAAGTGCTGTTGTGATAGAATTTGATCTTTTAACAATCTGACTCAATCCAAGCTCTTGAAGTTCCTTTTCTAGCAAACTAGCTAGTTGCATTTCATTAGGATTTGAAGGCATGATACCTGCCAAACCATTTTCTTTATTGGTTGTGGTATTGATCTTAGTATAATTTATAAATCTTTGGGCGATATCCATAAAAACTCCTTAAATTTTACGCTTTAGGAAAAAGAATTAATCATCTTGTATTATAATCGCATTTCATTAAATTTTTAGGATGAAAAATGAAAAAAATATTAAATTTATTTGGTGCTTGTGCGGTTTTTGCAAGTTTAGCTTTTGCAGATGTTAATATGTATGGTCCAGGTGGCCCTCACTTTGCTTTACAAGAAATAGCAAAAAAATATGAGAAAAAAACCGGCGTAAAAGTCAATCTTACCTTTGGTCCTCAAGCTAGTTGGATCGAAAAAGCAAAAAAAGATGCGGATATATTATTTGGTGCTTCAGATCAATCAGCTTTAGCCATTACAACAGATTTTGATAAAAAATTTGATGTTAAAAAAATCGAACCATTGTATTTTAGAAAAGCGATCATTCTTACTCAAAAAGGCAACCCTCTAAAAATCAAAGGCTTAGAAGATCTTGCTAAAAAAGGAGTGAAAATCGTTGTCCCGGAAGGTGCAGGAAAAAGCAATACTTCAGGAACAGGCGCTTGGGAAGATATGATAGGAAGAACTCAAAATATAAAAATGATTCAAGATTTTAGAAACAATATCGTTGCTTTCACCCCTAACAGCGGTGCTGCTAAAAAATTATTTTTAGAAAAAAAAGCGGATGCGTGGATCACTTGGATCGATTGGGCTAAGGCAAATCCAGACTATGGCGACGTTGTTAATATCGAAAAAAAATTAGTCGTATATAGAACTTTCAACATAGTCGCAAAAAATAATGCAGATAAACAAATTCAAGATTTTATCACTTATCTTAAAAGTGATGATGCTTATAAAGTATTTAAAAAATACGGATATAGAAAATAAAGCCTACACAAACACGCACTCTAGTGTGTGTTTGATTTTATTCTTTTTAAATTAAGCCTATATACGCTACAATTAAAACAATTTAATTGCAAGGTTTAATTATGAATTTCAAACAAGCATTTTATTCAAAACTAGAAGATTGTTATTTGGGTGCTAAAATCAAATATTCAAAAAATCAAACTAAAAATGGTTTTACAAATTTGCTTTCCATAAAAGAAAAGTATTTTCAAAAAATTAAAGAATATTTAGACACACAAAAAATTTATACAAACACTTACAATAAACTTTATAATTTTTTTAGCTCTTATTTAAATGAAACAGGAACTCCATTTTTCTACGATACGCCAATTTATAAAAATATCTATGCAAAAGTATATTCAAATTCAAAAGATACAAATCTTTTTTACAAAACACAAAATTTATATTATGTAAAATCAGATACTATTTACAATCCTCTAAGTTTGCAAAGCGATGAATATACTTTTAATTTTCTTACCGATGAATACGTGCAAAATCCTGACAATAACAAGAACAAAATAAATTTTTATTTGCAAGACATACAAGATAATAATATAAATATAAAAGTGATCAATTCTAAAAATTCTGATTATATCAATATATTTAAGCAAAACTCAAACGAATTCAGTGATGATTTTTTAAAATTTTTAAAAAAAGAAAAGATAAGCATAAAAGAAGAAGAGTTAAAAAAGCTTTTTAAATCCTATAAAAAACAAAATGAGGTGGATTTTTTCATACACAAAGATGCTAGAAATTTTTTAAAAGAACAATTTAATTTATGGTTGTTTTTTTATGTGAATGACAGCGTCACTGATTGGACTAAACAAAAAATAGAAGATATCAATTCTCTTAAACAAATCGCCTTTAAGATCATAGACTACATAGCCGATTTTGAAGATGAACTAAAGGCTATATGGTTAAAACCAAAATTTGCTAAAAATACCCACTATGTTTTTAGCATAGACACTATAAAAACTCACGCAAACAATGCTGATAAAATTTTAAAAACCATTTATAAAGATACAAAATTTAAAGATCAAATCACAGAATGGCAAGAACTAAAATTTATAGAAGATGATTTTGATATAAAAAGCATAAATAAAGAAAAATACAAATTTTTACCTCTTGATACAAAGTATCTAAGCGAAGAAAACTACTATAAACTTTTAAGTTCCTTTGAAAATTTAGATGAAATTCTAAATGGAGAACTTATAAAAAGCGATAATTTTCAAGCATTAAATTCCTTAATGCCAAAATATCAAAATAAAATAGATCTAATCTATATAGATCCACCCTTTAACACCGGCAGCGATTTTGAATACAAAGATAAATTTCAAGATAGCACTTGGCTTTCTTTGATGCATAATCGTTTAGAATTAGCAAAAGAATTTTTAAGTGATAAGGGAAGTTTTTATTTACATTTGGATTATAATGCAAATTATCGTGGCAGAGAATTATTGAATGATATTTTTGGCAAAGAGAAATTTATTAATGAAATAATTTGGAATTATAAAGGAACTACCAATACAAATGTAAAATTTGCACCAAAACACGATACTATATATTTATATGGATATGAAAATCATATTTTTAATTTTGATGATGTTAGAATTCCCTATGAAGATGATAATAAATTCTCAAAAGATGAAAATGGAAAATATTATATGATGTGGAAAAAAGATCAGCCTTATTATCCACCTCAAAAATTTGAAAACAATGAATGGATATTACTAGGAAAATCTCAATATGATGTATGGAATGATATTCCATCTATGGCTACTGCCCATGGAACAGAATTTTTAAATTTTTCAACACAAAAACAAGAAAAATTACTCCAAAGAATAATTAAAGCAAGCAGTAATACAAATTCTATCATTTTTGATTACCATTTAGGCAGTGGAACGACGATTACTACCGCACATAAACTAGGACGCAAATGGCTAGGTATAGAAATGGGAGAGCATTTTTATAAAGTCATCATTCCTAGAATGAAAAAGGTTTTAAGTGGTTTTGTTTGTGGCATAAGCAAAGAGGTAGAATTTAAAGGCGGTGGTGCTTTTAGATATTATGAACTTGAAAGCTATGAAGAAAGTTTAAATGAATGTAAGTATGTTTTAAATAAAAATACAATCATTGATTATCGTAAATCAAAAAAACTTATAAAAGGACTTAAAAAAGGAGAAAACATCTGCCTTGATATGAATGCTTACAATAAAGAATTTGATATATTTTTAACTATGTCAAATCTTTTAGGGCTTAAAATCAAAAATATTTTCATAGATAAAAATGGCATAAAATCTTGCAAATTTGAAAACGATGAGGTTGTAAATTTAGAAAATATAGACTTGATACAATATCCAAAACTTAAAAATCTAATATGGTGGAAAAGTGATGAATAATACATATGAAAAACCTGAAATCAATAAAGATGCGTTTAATTGTCCTTTTTGTGGAACTTATGCAAAAATGGAATTTTTAAATTTTTCAGATGATGAACGCCAAATTAAGTATAAAATTAATGAAATAGTTTCAAGTATTAATCATAAATATTATAATAGCATTGGTGAAAAAGAAAAAATTATCATTGAAAAAATAAAAGAAACAATATATATTTATGCTAAAATAGTTCCAATTTTAAGCTTTTGTCATAAATGCAAAAAAACTGCTATTTGGGTAGATGAAAAAATAGTTTATCCAAAACCAAGATTAACACCAATGCCTAATGAAGATTTAGATGATAATTTAAAAGAAGATTATGAAGAAGCATCTAAAATTGTTCAAGATTCGCCAAGAGGTGCCTGTGCTTTATTGCGTTCAGTTCTACAAAAATTGCTTATCAACTTAGGAGAAGACAAAAATATAAACAGTGCAATAAAAAATTTAAGAGATAAAAATGAAATAGATGAAAAACTACTAAAAGCGTTAGATTCTGTTAGAATTATAGGAAATAGTGCAATTCATCCAAACGAGCTAGATTTAAAAGATGATAAAGATACAGCATTAGCTTTATTTGACATTATAAACTACATAGCAGATAGAATGATAAGTTCTAAAAAGAAAATAGATAAAATCTATGAACTATTGCCCGCAAGTGCAAAAAATGCCCTTCCTGAAATAAAAAATCAATAAATTTTTAAAGGAAAGATAATGGCAAAACAAAATACAAAAAAACATTTATTGTTAAATGAATTTATCCATAAAAAAATACTTATGCAAGATTTTGATAAAGGTTATGATTTTGATAGCTTTTCAAATGGCATAAATTTACAATACTATCAAAAAAGAAGTATTAAAAATGCCTTAACCATTCTTTCTTTTTATATGAGCGATGAATTAAAATCTGATATACATAATCAAGAGCGTAGAAAACTCTTAGAATTTTATCAAGAAGAAAGCAAAAATATAAAAATTCAAAAAAAAGATATTGCAAGGGCTTCTTTTTGGATGGCCACAGGAAGTGGAAAAACCATAGTTATGATTAAACTCATAGCCTTGATAAATAAATTCATTAAAAATAAACTTTTGCCTAAAAAACCTATAATGCTTTTAGCCCCTAATGATAAAATTTTAAATCAATTTAAAGCAAATATAGCAAAATACAATAATCATCATAGTGATTTTATCAAAATAAAAGATCTAAAAGATTTTGAAAACTTGGAAAAAGATGTTAGTTTGCTAAATGAAGCTGTGGTGTATTTTTCTAGGAGTGATTTACTCGAAAACGAAGAAAACGTAGGCAAAGATAAAAAAGCAAAAAGATTAAATTATAAAAATTATTTAAATCAAGACGGTTGGTATATATTGCTAGATGAAGCACACAGAGGCGATAGCAAAACATCTTTAAGAAAAAACTATTATCATGAAATTGCTAGGGGTTTTACTGAAGAAGATGAATTTCCTAAAGGTTTTGTGTTTAATTTTTCAGCTACTTTTGAAGATGAAATAGACTTTATAACTTGTGCTTATAATTATAATTTGCAAAAATTTAACCAAGATGGGTATGGCAAAAATATTGCGGTTTTAAGTGAAAATTTAGAATTTAAAAATGAAAACAGCGATGAAAACAAAATGAAAACAATTTTAGAAAGTTTTTTGATTTTTAATGCCATTGTTAAGACAAAAGAAGAACTGTTTTCAAAAAGACAAGATTTTAAATATCACAATCCTTTAATGATAGCAGTTTCTGATAAAGTAAATACTCAAGATGCAGGAATTAAACTATATTTTAAAGCAATACTTGATGTGCTAAAAAATAAAACTGATATAAAAAATTTAGCTTCAAATCTTTATAATAAACTTCAAAATCAAAATTTATTTTTTAATGAAAATGAATTAAGTGATGAATTTTTAAATCATATTAAAAATGCAAACAATGATGAGCTTAGAAAAAATATTTTTTATGCGAGCTCAAATGCAAATTTGGAATGTTACACTATTAAAGGAAATGATAAAGAATTAGCCTTTCAAAGTAAAAATTCCAATAAACCTTTCATGCTTTTAAATATTTCAAACGCAAAAGAATGGGAAAAAGAATTTCTACTTGAGCTTGGAGTAGAAAGCATCAAAGATATATCACAAAGTTATTTTGAAGATATCAATAGTGAAAATTCACCTATTAATATAATGCTAGGAAGTAAAGTTTTTTCAGAAGGATGGGATAGCAATCGTGTAAATTTAATCTCTTTTATAAACATAGGTAGCATTAACGCTAAAAAATATGTCCTTCAAACCATAGGAAGGGGAGTCAGAATAGAACCTTTTTTAAATCAAAGAAAAAGATTATATCCCCTAAAAGAAACATTTGAAATTGATGAGCAATGTATAAAATTAGCATATGGTTTAGAAACTCTTTTTGTAATGGCGAGCGATAATGAAGCCATTAAAGCTATTATAGAGGGCATAGAATATGAATTTATGGAGAGTAGATTTCTTAAAGGCTTTAAGGAAACAAAATTATCATTTAACTTACCAGTGCCAAAATACAAAAATGAAGCAAAATTAAAAAATATTTATAAAATCTCAAAAAGAGAAGCAAATTCTTTAGAAGAGTTTATAAATTCTTACGATGAAGATGTTTTAATTTTAGAACAGTGTTTATATAAAAATTTTAAATATTCTACATTGCAAGAGTTACATAAATTTATCGATAAAAAAGAAAGTAGAATACAGCTATCAGGAGACAAGGTAGAATTTAATGAAAAAACAACATTAAAAACAATCAATAATGTATTAAATTCCAATACTAAAATTTTAGATAAATTTGTAAAGCTAGATAAAGAAATAACACATCATAAAAATATACAAGCAAAGTTAGATCTTGAAACAGTTCAAGAGATCAACAAGGTTATAAAAGATGTTTTAAATGCAAAAAATGAAGATGAACTAAAAGCAGATTTCGAGAATAAAAAGATAAATTTAGATGAGCTAATGCGGAGCATAAAAGAAAGTGATAAAAGCAAAAAAGTGCAAGGATATACAATTAGTGCAAGGCTTAGCAAACATTATTATAATCCTTTAATTATCTATAATGAAAATGATAAAGAAAATAAAATTAATTTTGCTATTTCCAATAAAAGTGAAAAAGAATTTTTAAATGAATTAGAAGAAAACTTAAATTTGCCTTTTTTTAAGCAATATAAATGGTATTTTTCTAAATTAGTGGAAAATCAAGATGAAATTTATATTCCATATTTTGATGAAGAGCAACAAAAAGAAAGGAAATTTTATCCTGATTTTATATTTTGGTTAAAACATAGACAAAGCGGAGAATTTATTATATATTTTATAGATCCAAAAGGTTTAAAAATAGAAGATAATCCTAGATTTAAATTAAAAGGATTTAAAGAAATATTTGAAAATAACAATTTAATTTATGAAGATAAAAATATAAAAGTTAATTTATTTTTTTACAATAAAGAAGGAGATGCATTTATATCAGACGAATTAAAAGAATTTGTTAAAGCAAATATAGAGGATATTTTCAAATGAAAACCTTTCTCGTTTGCGCCTTAGAACCTTCAGCAAATTTGCACCTCAAAGAAGTTTTAAAGGCCTATAAAGATGAGTATAAAGAATTTGATTTGGTGGGAATTTATGATGAAAACTTATGTGATGAATTTAATCTAAACTCAAAACCCCTCTATAGCTCACACGAATTTAGCGCTATGGGTTTTGTAGAGATCCTACCTCTTATCTTTAAAGCAAAACGCGCGATAAAAGAATTAGTCCATTTAAGCTTTACGCAAAAAATAAATGCGATTTTATGTATAGATTCTCCCGCTTTTAACATCCCTTTTGCAAAAGCTTTAAAAAAAGCCGATTCTAAGATAAAAAGAATTTATTATATCTTGCCTCAAGTTTGGGCATGGAAAAAAGGAAGAATTCCCATCATAGAAAGTCATTTTGATGTTTTAGCCTCTATTTTGCCTTTTGATGATCAGTTTTTTAGCAAAAGTATTTACGTTGGACACCCTCTTTTGGACGAAATCAAAGAATTTAAAGATGAAAAAGATACACAAGTTCTACTTTCAAAAAAAGAACATGAAAAAATCGTTGCTTTTTTACCTGGATCAAGAAGAAGTGAAATCAAACGCTTAATGCCTATTTTTAAAGAGCTTTCTAAAAATTTTCAAGGTGAAAAGATCCTTTGTATCCCTTCTTTTAATCTTAACAAACTCGATCTTTATGGCGATATTAGCGAATTTAAAATAGAGAGTAATACACCTAAAGTTTTAAAAAAATCAGATTTTGCCTTTATTTGCAGTGGCACAGCAACTTTGGAGGCAGCTTTGGTTGGAACTCCTTTTATTCTTGCTTACAAAGCAAAGGCTATTGATATTTTTATAGCAAGGCTTTTTGTGAAGTTAAAACACATCGGCCTTGCAAATATTTTTTGCGATTTTGCAGGAAAAGAAGAGTTAAACCCTGAATTCTTACAAAATGAAGTCAATGTAGAAAATTTATATCAAGCTTATCTTAAATACGATTATAAGAGTTTTTTTGCTAAAGTTAATTTTTTAAAACAGTATTTAAAATTTGGAAGTGCAAAAAATTTAGCTAAAATACTTGATGAAAATTAAAAGGATAAATTATGCAAAAAGAACCAATGAGTCAATTTGGATATGATAAATTAGTTGCTGAATTAAAAGACTTAAAAGACAATCAACGCCCAGCAGTCGTCATAGAAATCGACACTGCAAGAAGTCATGGGGATTTAAAAGAAAATGCAGAATACCACGCAGCAAGAGAAAAACAGGCCTTAATCGAAAGTCGCATAGCAGAACTTAGCGATTTGCTAGCTCGTGCGCAAGTTATAGATCCTGCAAGTTATGAACACGATAGCGTAAAATTTGGATCTAGTGTTGTGATTATGGATTTGGACACTGAAAAAGAAAGTAAATACACTCTTGTTGGAATTTGTGAAGGAAATTTGGATAAAGGTTATATTTCCATTGCTTCACCTATAGCAAAAGCTATGCTTGGAAAAAAAGAAGGCGATGAATTTAAAGTTCGCTTACCTAAAGGTGAAAGCGAATTTGAGATCGTTTCTATTAGCTATGAACCTTTGAAATTCTAAGGATGCAAGAGCTAATCTTACAAAATAAGGCAATTTTAATTGCCGATGCGCATGAAAATACTCAACGAAGAGGCTTTTGGAAATTTTTACAAGCTTTGAAAAATGATGAAATTTCCACACCTCAACTCATCTTAATGGGCGATATTTTTGATCTGCTTATCGGAGAAATTTCTGCCACTCATGAATTTGCAAAACCTTATATTTATTTACTTGAAGAATTAGCACAAAAAATAGAAATAATCTACCTTGAAGGAAATCATGATTTTAATCTTTCTTACTTTTTTGAAAAGGTAAAAATTTTTTCCCTAGAAAAACAACCTTTGAAACTTAAATTGCACACAAGTAAAGTTAAAAATGAAAATTCCTATATTTTTTTAGCACATGGCGATATTTTTTTATCTCCTTGCCTACAATTTGCACTCAAAAGCCTTAGAAATCATTATTTACTTGTATTTTTAAACTGGATAAATCAAATCAGTTTTCACGCTATATCAAAAAAAATCTTAAAAAATCAAAATCGAAAAAATCTATTTTATAAGATAAAAAATTTTGAAAATTTAGCCAATGAAAGATATCTAAAATATAGGAATTTAGGCTCTTGGGTGTGTGAAGGGCATTATCATCAAAATTTTATTATCAATAAAAAAGACATTAAATATTTTAATCCTGATAGTTTTGCACATAAGGAAAGTTTTTTTTTAGTAGAATACAAACAAGAAATTGAATTTCGAGAACAGAAATTGAGGGGTCAAAATGTTTGATGAAAATATCGTGAAAACGGGTTCAAATGAAATGGAGCTTGTCGATTTCCGTATCTTTAAGCAAGGACAAGATAAGATTTATGAAGGAATTTATGGAGTAAATGTCTCTAAGGTTAGAGAAATTATCAAAATTCCAACCCTTACAGAACTCCCAGGAGTACCTGAATACATCGAAGGGATCTTTGATCTTCGTGGTATCGTTATTCCTGTAGTTAATCTTGCTAAATGGATGCAAATCACCGAGCCAGAAAGTACTTTGCTAAAACCTAGGGTAATTATTACCGAATTTAGCAATATTCTTATAGGTTTTATTGTGCATGAAGCTAAAAGAATTCGTCGTATCAATTGGAGAGATATAGAACCAGCAAGTTTTTCAGCAGGTTCTGGTGCTTTAGATAAAGGTAAAATTACCGGAGTTACACGTATAGAAAATGACGAAGTATTACTGATACTTGATCTAGAAAGCGTTATAGAAGAACTAGGAATTTACACACCTAAAACTGATGTTGATTACAAATTAGAAAAATTTAGCGGAACAGCACTTATCTTAGATGATAGCTTAACAGCTAGAAAACGTGTAAAAGATATGATGCAACAACTTGGCTTGCAAGTTGTTGAGGCTAAAGACGGAGTTGAAGGCTTAAACAAACTTGAAGAACTCAGCCAAGTTTATGGTGAAAATTTATGTAATATTTTAAAAATTATAATCAGTGATGTTGAAATGCCTCAAATGGATGGTTTCCATTTTGCAGCACGTCTTAAAGATGATGTAAGATTTAAAGATATTCCTATTGTCTTTAACTCATCATTGTCTAATGAATTTATGAATGAAAAAGGTGTCCAAGAAGCTGGTGGAGAAGGCTATTTGGTTAAATTTAATGCTAGTGATTTCTTTAGTGAAGTAACTAAAGTTTTAAAAAGACACCAATCACAAGAACAGGGGTAAAATATGGAAGATATGCAAGAAATACTTGAAGACTTTTTAGTTGAGGCTTTTGAGCTAGTTGAGCAAATCGACCATGATTTGGTAGAACTTGAATCAAATCCAGAAGATTTAGAATTACTTAATAGAATTTTCCGTGTTGCACACACAGTAAAAGGCTCTTCAAGCTTTTTAAATTTTGATGTTTTGACAAAATTAACTCATCACATGGAAGATGTTTTAAATAAAGCAAGACATGGGGAATTAAAAATCACTCCAGATATTATGGATGTAGTTTTAGAATCCATCGATAGGATGAAAACTCTACTTAACTCTATCCGTGATAATGGAAATGATACAGCTATAGGTATGGATATAGAGCCGATTTGCACAAGATTGACTGCTATTTCTGAAGGAGAATCTCCAGCTGGAAATTCAGCACCAGTAGAAGAAAAACCAGTAGAAACTCCTCAAGAAGAACCTGTGCAAGAACCAGAAGTAGATGTTAATCAATTAAGCGATTCTGAAGTAGAAGCTGAAATTGAAAGATTGCTAAAAGTAAGAAAAGCGGAAGATCAAGCACGTCGTGCGCAAAAAAAGAAAAATCCAACAACACAAGCTCCACAAAAAACAGAAAGTGGTGAAAAGAAAGTTCCAGCATCAAGTAGCGGTGGAGGTATGGATCAAACCATTCGTGTTGAAGTTAAAAGATTAGATCATTTGATGAATTTAATTGGAGAACTTGTTCTTGGTAAAAACCGCTTACTTAAAATTTATGATGATGTTGAAGAGCGTTATGAAGGTGAAAAATTCCTTGAAGAACTTAATCAAGTTGTAAGTCAGCTTAGCATTATCACAACCGATGTTCAATTAGCGGTTATGAAAACTAGGATGCAACCTATTGCGAAAGTTTTCAATAAATTCCCAAGAGTTGTTCGTGATTTAAGTCGTGAGCTTGGCAAACAAATAGAACTTGAAATTTCTGGTGAAGAAACAGAGCTTGACAAATCTATTGTTGAAGAAATCGGCGATCCAATCATGCACATGATTAGAAATTCTTGCGATCATGGGGTAGAAGATCCAGCAACTCGTGTAGCTAATGGCAAACCTGAAAAAGGTATCGTTCAGCTTAAAGCTTACAACGAAGGAAATCATATAGTTGTTGAAATTACCGATGATGGTAAAGGGCTTGATCCAAATGGCTTAAAAGCAAAAGCTATGGAGAAAAATTTGATCACAGAAAGAGAAGCAGATCAAATGACCGACAAAGAAGCCTTTGCACTTATTTTCAAACCAGGTTTTTCAACTGCAGCTAAAGTTACCAATGTTTCTGGACGTGGCGTTGGAATGGACGTTGTAAAAACCAATATTGAAAAACTCAATGGTGTGATTGAAATTGATAGCGAATTAGGCAAAGGAAGCACCTTTAAACTTAAAATTCCTCTTACTTTGGCTATTATCCAATCCTTGCTTGTGGGAACTCAAGAAGAATTTTATGCTATTCCACTTGCAAGTGTTCTTGAAACTGTTAGAGTGCCAGTTGATGATATTTATACCATTGAAGGTAAAAACGTATTACGCTTAAGAGATGAAGTTTTATCTCTTGTAAGACTTTCTGATGTGTTTGGCGTAAAACAAGTACTTGAAAGTGGTGATCAAACCTATGTTGTAGTCATCGGTGTGGCTGAAAGTAAGCTTGGTATTATAGTAGATACACTCGTAGGACAAGAAGAAATTGTTATCAAATCTATGGGAGAATACTTACAAAATATCCAAGGTATAGCTGGAGCTACAATACGTGGCGATGGTAGAGTAACATTGATCATCGATGTGGGTGCTATGATGGATATGGCTAAAGAAATTAAAGTTGATATTAAAGCCCAACTTGAAGCCAGTTCTAAAAAAGTGAAAGAACAACCAAGTGATTATAAAGTTTTAATCGTAGATGATTCTAAAATGGATAGAACTTTAATGCAAAAAGCATTAGAACCACTTGGAGTAAGCTTGATCGAAGCAACAAATGGAGCTGAAGCACTTAATATTGTAAAATCTGGTGAGCACGATATTGATGCTATGCTTATAGATATTGAAATGCCAAGAATGGATGGTTATACCTTAGCAGCTGAAATTAGAAAATATTCTAAATATCGCAATTTACCACTTATAGCTGTAACCTCTAGAACAAGCAAAACAGACCGCTTAAGAGGAGTGGAAGTAGGTATGACTGAATATATTACGAAGCCTTATTCTCCAGAATATTTGGAAAATGTGGTGAGAAAAAATTTAAAACTAGGATAAGAATATGAGTAATGAAAAATTAGAGCAAATATTGCAAAAACAGCAAACTCAGATAGCTGGTCCTGATATCGATCAAAAAGAAGATGATATTATTCAACTTGTTGGATTTGTGGTTGGAGATGAAGAATACGCTATTCCAATCCTCAATATTCAAGAAATCATTAAGCCTATAGAATATACAAGGGTTCCAAGTGTGCCTGATTATGTTCTAGGCGTGTTTAATATGCGTGGTAATGTTATGCCACTTATTGACTTAGCACAGCGTTTTCATTTGGGTAGCTCAAAAATGACTCCTCAAACTCGCTATATTGTTTTAAGGGGTTCAACTGATGCAGGTAGCAATGCTTCTGGAAATGCGGGTTTTGTCATAGATAGATTAACAGAGGCTATCAAAATTCATAGAAACCGTATTGATCCGCCACCTGAAACTTTACTTAAAGAAAAAGGTATGATATACGGTATAGGTAAAAGAGATGAGAATATCTTAACCATTTTAAAGGTTGAAGCCTTACTTAAACGTGAATTTTGATGATAAAGCTTTGTATTTTTGATTTTGATTCCACTTTAATGGATGGCGAAACTATAGATATCTTAGCTGATTCTTATGGTGTAGGTGATAAAGTAAAAAATATCACTTACACAAATTCTAACGAACAACTTGATTTTTTTGAAATTCTTGTTAAAAAAGTATCTTATCTTAAAGGCATGTCTTATACAGAAGTTTTAAAAATAGGACAAAAACTTCCATTGATGAATGGAGCCTATGAACTCTGCGAATTTTTAAAATCCAAAAACATATTTTTAGCTATTTTTAGTGGTGGTTTTTACGAAGGAATTAATCCGGCAATGCAAAAGTTAAATATTGATGTAGGTTTTGCCAATCATTTACATCATAAAAACGATATTCTCACTGGATGTGTAGGTGGAGAAATGATGTTTTTAAATTCTAAAGGACTGATGCTTCAAAAACTCAAAAAAATGCTTTGTTTAAAAAATGAAGAAGTTATGTGTGTTGGAGATGGCTTTAATGATATCGCTATGTTTGAAGAAAGTGGCTTAAAAATTGCATTTTGCGCTAATGAACTTTTGCAATCTAAGGCCGATATTTGCATAAACAAAAAAGATTTAAAAGAAATAATAAAGGCTATATAATGAAAAAATTTTCTTTGTGGTGTGATTTTATTGAAAATAGTTTTTTAGATCATGATTTTTTAAACCTATTATCTTTTGGGATTAATGGTGCGACTTCTAATCCAGCAATTTTTAAAAATGCTATTTTAAATTCTCCAGTTTATCAAAATAAAATCGCTGTTTTAAAAGGAAAAAAGGCAAAAGAAATTTATGAAGAACTTGCCATTTATGATATCAAAAAAGCTGCTGATAAACTCGCTCCTTTGTTTTATCAAAAAAATGATGGTTTTATCAGTATAGAAATAGATCCAAGATTTTATGATAATACTGCCTTAAGTTTAGGAGAAGCAAAAAAGCTTTATACAGCCATTGCTAAAGAAAATGTTATGATTAAAGTTCCAGCAACCAAAGCTTCTTATGAAGTCATGTATGAACTCATGAAAAATGGTATCAATGTCAATGCGACGCTGATTTTTTCACAAGAACAAAATAAACAATGCTTTGAAGCTCTTAATCAAGGTTTAATAGAATTTAGAAAAACTCATGCCCATTTAAAAGGAAATCTAAATACTCCAAAAGCTGTAATCAGTATCTTTGTGAGTCGTTTTGATAGACTCTTAAATGCAAAAGCAAAAGAACAAAATCGCATAGGCATCTTAAATGCAAATTTAGCTTATAATTACATTGTAAGTCAAAATGAACCTAATATCCGCGCACTTTTTGCTAGCACTGGAGTAAAAGGCGATGATCTGCCAAAAGATTATTATATCAAAGAACTTCTTTTTGAAAATAGCGTAAATACCGCTCCACTTGATGCCATTAAAGCTTTTGATTGGAAATTTGATTTTAAAAATCCACTGGATAATACAGAAATTAAAACACAACTTGATCAAATAATCGCAGAGGATGAATTGAAACAATCTTATGATGTTTTATTGAAAGAAGGTTTAGAACAATTTTGCATAGCTTTTGAGGAAATTTTAAAAGCTTTATCGGATTTTTAACTTTTTACTCCCTCTGATTTTTAATATTTTAGAGGGAGTGCTTTCAAAAAAAACTTTATCTAAAATCACATCAGCTACACTTTTAGCCCAAATTTCATCAAATTTCTTTCCATGTTTATTTGCAGAACTCGAGTAAAAAAAACCATTTTGAAATAAAAATTCAGCATGCTTACAATCTTTAACAATACGGATGGCTTGATTATTAGGATAAATAAAAGTAGTTTTCTTAGCACGACGCACCAAATTTTTAAAACCTTTTGGCACCCTTGTGAGATTTTGCAACTCGCTAAATTTTGCTGAAGTGATAAGACAAGGCTTATTTTTAGCCCTGCCTTTTAAGGCATTTATTTCTTCTAAATTTTTACTTAAAAAACCAGCTGTTGTATCTGTTTGCGCTAAATAGATCATAAAATATTTTAAACTTTTAAGTGCTCTTGTAAGCTTTTTATTTCCAAATAAGTTTTTCCTTGTATAGCTTTGATCGACTTAGCACCCGCTAAAGCGGAACGTAAATTAGTAAAATATGGAATTTTAAAGCGTATGATATTTTCACGGATTTTTTTTGTATCTCCTTGAAAACTATGACTATCGCTTGTATTAATCACTAGATTAATTTCACCATTTTTTAATTTATCCTCAACATTTGGACGACCTTCAGAAATTTTATGTACAAGCTCACAGTTAAAGCCATTCGCTTGTATTTCTTTACAAGTTCCACTCGTTGCCATTAACTTAAAGCCTAATTTAGTATATTCTGCAGCCATTTTTTTAGCATACTTTTTATCTTTTTCTTTTAAAGAAATAAATACAACTCCGTTTTCTGGCAAATGATTAAACGATGCAATTTGACTTTTTGCAAAAGAATTAGCAAAATCTTTACTAATTCCCATTACTTCACCAGTAGAACGCATTTCAGGTCCAAGTTCTAAATCACTACCGCTTAGTTTTGCAAACGGAAAAACCGCTTCTTTTACGCTAACATATTTTAAAGCTTTAGGTTGTAAAATTTTACGTGTAAAATCAATAATTTTAAAACGATCGTAAAATTTTAAAGCTTCTTTTAAATCGCCTTGCCACATCACACGTGTTGCTACTTTAGCTAAAGGAAGACCTGTAGCTTTACTGACA
Organism: Campylobacter sp. 2457A; assembly: GCF_020135895.1. Lineage (NCBI taxonomy): Bacteria > Pseudomonadati > Campylobacterota > Epsilonproteobacteria > Campylobacterales > Campylobacteraceae > Campylobacter > Campylobacter sp. 2457A. The sequence continues at coordinate 138,229 of NZ_JACHTO010000001.1, forward strand.
AAAGGCACAGTTCGACTCGCTCTAGGATTAACTTCTATGATATAAAGTTCATTATTGTAAATAGCAAATTGGATATTTAAAAGTCCAACAACACCCAAATTTAAAGCTATATCTGCTGTTTTTTCTGCAATTAAATTTTGCATTTTTTCATCTATATTGCAAGGCGGCAAAGAACAAGCACTATCACCAGAATGAACTCCTGCTTCTTGGATATGCTCCATAATTCCAGCAATATAAACATCTCTTCCATCGCAAATTGCATCCACATCAATTTCTGTAGCATTGTCTAAATATTGATCAATTAAAACCGGACTTTTATCACTTACGCTTACCGCTTCTTGCATATAAATTCGAAGTTCGGATTCATTGCTCACTACACGCATGGCTCTACCACCCAAAACATAACTTGGGCGAACTAAAACCGGATAACCAATTTCACTCGCTTTTAGCACGGCTTCTTCTACGGTAATTGCTGTCGAATTTTTAGGCTGATTAATGCCTATTTTTTCAATAAATTCAGCAAATTTTTTCCTATCTTCAGCCATATCAATCACTCTTGCGCTTGTGCCTATAATTTTTGCACCAAAAGCACTAAGACGCTTAGCAAATTTTAATGGAGTTTGACCACCAAAATGTACAATAATTCCATCAGGTTTTTCTCGCTCAATAACAGCTCTTAAATGTTCAAAATCAATAGGTTCAAAATATAAAATATCACTCGTATCATAATCAGTTGAAACAGTTTCTGGATTACAATTATACATAATGGTTTTTATGCCCATATCTTTTAAGGCAAAAGAAGCATGCACACAAGCATAATCAAATTCTATCCCTTGTCCTATACGATTTGGCCCACCCCCTATAATCATAACTTTTTTTTCTTTTTTATCTCTTGATTCTTGCTTACTTTGAGTTAATTCACTCACATTGATACTAGAATAAAAATAAGGAGTTAAGGCTTTAAATTCACCTGCACAAGTATCCACTTCGCTAAATTCTGCTATGATTTTATGTTTCATTCTTGCATAATAAATATCATTTTGACTGAGTTCTAAATTATCTTTTAAATTAACTTGCAAGGCGATCATCTTATCAGAAAAGCCCATAGTTTTTGCTTTTCTTAAAAGAAATTTATCATTTAAAATATCCATATCGATTTGTTTTTCAAAATCTACAATTTCTTTAATTTGAGCTAAAAACCAAGGATCTATACTGCTTAACTCATAAAGCTCTTCTATATCAAATCCTTCTCTAAAAGCTTGTGCAACATAAAGCAATCTTTTTTCATTAGGATTGCGAATTTTAAATATAAGATCATTCTTATCTTCAAATTTAATCTCATCAAATCCACTTAAAGATCGCTCTAAAGAACAAAGTGCTTTTTGAATACTCTCTTTAAAAGTGCGACCTATGGCCATCACTTCACCTACACTCTTCATTGCTGTGCCTAAAGTTGTATCTGCGTTTGGAAATTTTTCAAAAGTAAAACGAGGAATTTTTGTAACAATATAATCAAGCACAGGTTCAAAACTAGCCGGAGTTCCTGTGATATCATTTTTTATTTCATCTAAGGTAAAACCAACCGCTAAAAGAGTCGCTACTTTTGCTATAGGATATCCCGTTGCCTTACTTGCTAAAGCACTCGATCTTGAAACTCTTGGATTCATTTCTATCACTATCATTCTGCCATTTTTTGGATTGACAGCAAATTGCACATTTGAACCGCCAGTATCCACTCCGATTTCACGTAAAATAGCAAAGGAAGCATTTCGCATAACTTGATATTCTTTATCAGTTAAAGTAAGGGCAGGTGCCACGGTAATACTATCGCCCGTATGCACCCCCATAGGATCGACATTTTCTATACTGCAAACAATAATACAATTATCATTTTTATCGCGTATAACCTCCATCTCATATTCTTTCCATCCAAGCAAACTTTCTTCTATAAGAATTTCATGTATAGGAGATAAAGCTAAGGCCATATTAGCAAGTTCTTTAAATTCATCCATATTATAAACAACACCACTTCCAGCGCCACCTAAAGTATAAGAAGCACGGATCATTAAAGGAAAACCAATTTCATCAACAGCTTTTAAGGCCTCATCATAATTATACGCATACATCGATTTTGGCAAATCCATACCAATTTTTTTCATGCACTCTTTGAAAACTTGACGATCTTCGCCTTTTTTAATCGCTTCAGGATTTGCCCCTAAAAATTTCACATCTCCTAAAAGTCCGCTTTCATAAACTTCCATAGCGACGTTAAGTGCTACTTGCCCACCCATAGTAGGTAAAATAGCATCAATTTTTTCTTTTTTAATAATATTTAAAATATTTTCTTTTGTAATAGGTTCTATATAAGTTGCATCTGCAAATTCTGGATCTGTCATAATCGTCGCAGGATTAGAATTAATAAGCACTATACGGTAACCTAATTCTTTCAAGGTTTTAGCTGCTTGAGTCCCAGAATAATCAAACTCGCAAGCTTGACCTATCACAATAGGACCACTTCCTATAAGTAAAATATTTTTTATATCGGTTCTTTTTGGCATAAATCCTTCCTAAGTAGCGTAATTTAGCCCTAATTATAACAAATTTTACATTGAGTTTTAATATATTTTTTTTAAATTTCTAGAAGAAAAAATATCTTTAATCATACACTATCGACAATATAAAGATAAGCAGGGATATTGATTTTAACATAAGGTTTTACCACAACGCTTTTATAAATTTCTCCATCGCTAATTGCCACTACTTTGCCCACTGGAACATCTGAAAAAAATATATTATCAAGCCCACTGGTTAAAATTTCATCTCCTATATGTATTTTGGCAGATTTTGCAATAAAATTAACCACAACCTTACCATTTTCACCTTGAAGAAGTCCTGGAATTTTATCTTTTCCTATATAAACTGCAAAAACACATTTTTCATCACCTTGCAAAATTGCCATAACTCTATCATTTTTATTGATAGCAATACCCGCTGTATATCCTTGATAGATTAAACCTTTATTTTTATCAGGTGGAACTCTAGCAAAATCAAGCCATAATCTCTTATAATCATTTAAGCTTACATAAGAAATAGCTCTTGTTAAAGAAACTTGAGGTAAATATTTGGTTGAATTTTTATCTTCTAAAATTCGGTTGAGTTGATTGGCAAAGCTTGTAGTTAAAACTGCCATATACTCTAACTCTTGATTTCTAGCTTTTAGTTTTTCGATTTGTTCTGCTTGATTAAAATGCTTAGAAAACTCTTCGGAAATAAAATCCTTAATTCCATAAAATTTTTCTATAACTACATCATTTACAAAAAGAACATTTTTTTTAATTAACCCTCCATAATAAAAAGATATAAAGATTAAAAAAAATAAAATAAGAATAAAAATAAGTTTATTCTTCATTAGTTAGCTGTTGCAAAATTGAAATTTCTTCTAATGCTTTACCCGTTCCCTTAGCAACAGCTAAAAGTGGTTCATCGGCAATATATACTGGCAAACGAACAATTTCTGAAAGATATTTATCAAGACCACGGATTAAGGCTCCTCCGCCAGTTAAAACAACTCCATTTTCTACAATATCACTTGCTAAATCAGGTGGCATCATTTCAAGAACCATTTTTAAGGCATCTGCTATTTCTTTAAGCTGCTCTCTCATTGCCTCTCTAATATCTTCACTAGTAAGTTCTATACGACTTAAAAGCCCACTCACTTGATCTCGACCTTTAACTACCATAGAAAGCTCTTTTGGAAGTTGAATAGCTGAACCTATTGTGATTTTTATCTCTTCACCTGTTCTTTCTCCAATAATTAAATTATATTTTTCTTTAACATAATTTACAATACTCATATCCAATTTATCACCGGCTGTTCTGATTGACTTTGAAATCACAAGTCCGCCTAAAGAAATTACCCCTATTTCTGTCGTTCCACCACCAATATCTACAACCAAACTTCCCTTAGGTTCATCAATAGGTAAATTCGCTCCTATAGCTGCTGCCATAGGTTCTTCTATTAAAAATACCTCTCTAGCTCCAGCACTTAAAGCACTTTCTCTAACCGCTTTTCTTTCAACTTGAGTTAAACCATAAGGAACTGAAATAATAATTCTAGGGCGTAAAAAAGACTTTCTTCTGTGTGTTTTTTCAATAAAATATCGGATCATCTTTTCAGTAATGTCAAAATCAGCAATCACTCCATCCTTCATTGGACGAATTGCTTCTATATTGCCAGGAGTTTTGCCCACCATATCTTTAGCTTCTTTTCCTACGGCTAAAATTTTGACTTTAGCTCCGTATTTTTCACGTTCAACTGCAACAACAGAAGGCTCATTGATAACAATGCCCTTATCTTTAACCAAAATAAGAGTATTAGCCGTTCCAAGATCTATACCCATATCACTCGAAAAAAATCCTATAAGTTGATCTAAAATCATTACATTCCTTTATTTTAGCTTATTTTCTTTTTAATCAATAATGCTTTAGCATTATCTCTTACAACTTCTTTTGTAATAATAATATCATAGTTTTTATATTCTGGTAATTCAAACATTAAATCCACCATCATTTCCTCTATAATACTCCTAAGTCCTCTAGCACCAGTTTTTCTTTCTAAAGCCAATTTAGCAATTTCTTTTAAGGCTTCATCTTCAAATTTTAAATTCACATTATCAATTGCAAAAAGTTTTTGATATTGCTTAACAATAGCATTTTTTGGCTCTGTTAAAATTCTTACCATATCATCTTCATCAAGTTCATTTAAAGATGCTATAACATGCAAACGCCCGATTAATTCAGGTATAAGGCCAAAATGAACTAAATCATCCGGTTCGATTTTATCAAGTAAGGCTTTATTTTCTTGAGTATTATCATCAAAAAAACCTACAACTTTATCACCTAACTTGCGTTTTAATATAAGATCTAAGCCATCAAAAGCTCCACCGCAAACAAATAAAATATTTGATGTATCTATTTGGATAAAATCTTGATTAGGATGCTTTCTCCCACCTTTTGGAGGAATATTTACAAGGCTACCTTCTATGATTTTAAGTAAGGCTTGTTGTACCCCTTCTCCGCTTACATCTCTAGTTATAGATCGATTCTCACTCATTCTTGCAATTTTATCAATCTCATCAATAAAAACAATACCTTTTTGAGCACGTTCAACATCTCCATCAGCAGCCTGTAAAAGACGTGTAAGTATATTTTCAACATCTTCACCAACATAACCCGCTTCAGTTAAAGACGTTGCATCACAAATTGCTATAGGCACATCTAAAAATTTGGCCAAAGTTTGTGCAAGCAAAGTTTTACCGCTTCCAGTTGGACCGACCAGTAAAATATTTGATTTAAAAAGCTCTGTATCATCTCCGTCGAGTTTTGATCTAAATAATCTTTTATAGTGATTATAAACACCCACGCTAAAAACTTTTTTAGCTCTTTCTTGCCCGATCACATAACGATCAAGATACTCTTTTAAAATTTTTGGCGTCATATCATTAAAATTAATATTGTGCCCTTGCTCACTTTCTTTAGTCTCTTTTTCTTCTCCAAAAATAATATTATAAGCTGCCTCAACACAACACTCGCAAATAAAAGAATTATGATCACCATTTTCCAAAATTCTTCTTTGAGAATTTTCAAATTCATTACAAAAACTACATTTTCTAGGCATTATTTTTTACCTTTATATACTGGAATTCCACGCTTTGTTGTCAAAATAAAATCACACATTTTTTCAACATTCTCACTTTGTGTGTTTTCAAGAAGCTCTTGGGCATTATCTTTTAAATTCCCTTTTCTAAATAGAAATTTAAAAGCTTTATTTAAAATATCCACTTCATCTTTATCAAAACGGCGGCGTATGCCTACTAAATTTAAACTTCTAATGCTAGCACGATTTCCTTCAGCTAAACAAAAAGGAACGATATCTTGAGATAAAGCACTCGCACCTGCGATCATACAACTTTCTCCTACTTTTACAAATTGATGAATAGGTGTTAAACCTCCAACGACGCAAAAATCTCCAAGTTCCACATGACCTGCTAGAGTTGCGTTATTGGCTAAAATTATATTATGACCCAAAATGCAATCATGTGCGATATGACAATAAGCCATGATAAAAGCATTATCGCCTATACGTGTAAAGCCATCTCCTTTTATTGTGCCCGAATTAATAGTTACAAATTCTCTTATGGTTGCATTTTTACCTATAATAACACCACTTTTTTGCTCATCTTTATAAGAAATATCTTGAGGAATATCGCCCACAATAGCATAAGAAAAAATTCTAGAATGATCTCCTATTGTTGTATCCGAAAGAATTCTAGCTCCCTGTTTTATGGTAACATTATTTCCTATTTTTGCTTCTTTACTTACATATGCATAGGCTTCAATTGTAACATCTTCACCAAGAATTGCACCTTCTTCTACCACTGCACTAGGATGAATTTTTGTCATTACTTATCCACAATCATCGCTTTAAGTTCGGCTTCTGCAACTAAATTTTCATCCACAAAAGCTTGACCTTTAAAAACCCACATATTACCACGATTTTTCACCACTTTCATTTCATAATCAAGTCGATCTCCTGGACGCACTGGATTTCTAAATTTTGCTCCATCAATGCCGGTAAAATATACAACTTTACTTTTAGGATCTACCTTATCATCCATACTTTCAAAAGCCAACACTCCACCCGTTTGTGCCATTCCTTCTAAAATTAAAACACCTGGATAAATAGGATGATCCGGAAAATGACCTAAAAAAACAGGATCACTAATGCTGATATTTTTGTATCCTTTAACTATCTCATTTTTCTTTAAATCAACAATTCTATCGACCAATAAAAAAGGATATCGGTGTGGTAAAATTTCTTGAATTTGCGATACATTTATCATTTAAAGCCCTCATGTGTTTTCTTCTATGAAAATTAAAATTTTACAAAAAAAATACTAACAAAAGCATAAAAATTATTTTTAAATTAAAAGAATTTTTTCCTCTGTATCAAAATAAATTTCACTTTTGGCACAAATTTCATAACGACCTTGATGAATTTGATCTAAGATAATCACGGGAGAGAGATTATAAGAATTAAATAATTTGTGACGCAAATTGATTTCTTGATTGATTTTTAAAGGCTTATTTAAAAACTCTTCAAAAGTCTTAAATTTATTTTTTAATAAAGAATTAAAATATTTAAAACTCCAAAAATTAATTTCATCTTTAAAACTGACATAAAAATCGACTTTGTCTTCTTCTATGCTCAATTTTGTATAAGAATTTTTAAAATGAGAATAAAATAAAATATATGATTTAATTGGTTTTTTATCCAATTTTACTAAAGCGTTTAAAAGTCGGTAATTTAAAAATTTATCTCTTTTGATTTCAAATTTTTTTCCTTTTTTTTCAAGAGTTTTAATTTTTTTATAAAAAGCTATTCTAGATTCTATACTTGCGGGCAAAATTTGTCCATTAATCGGAGACATCAATTCATCAATAAAACTTTTATCCTGCTTTTGTTTTTTCAGTCCATAAATACACCCGCAATAATTTTGATGATAAAGTTTTTGTTCTTTAGCTAAAGCAAATTGTCTTTGCGTTCCTCCATTTTTACGAAAATCTGGAGCTAAAAATTCTATACCGTAAGGTTCACATTCTTTTTGTAAAGCGTTTTTTAATTGTTCTAAATCTTTTTTTGGGCTTGTTAAAAGCGTAGTGGTAAGTTTTTTTTGTCCTAATTTAGCGGCAAATTCTACGCTAGATCCCATTCTTAAATCAAAACAAATCTTACATCTTGCACCCTTCTCTGGCTCATCTTCAAATCCACGCACAGCATTGAGCCATTTCTCATACTCATATTCACCTTTATAAAGCTTAATTTTTAGCTTCTCGCAACTTCTTTTAACATCTAAAAATCGCAATTCATATTCACTTAAAGGATGGATATTAGGATCATAAAAATAACCTATAATTTCTTCCTTAGGATAAGCCTTTCTTAGCTCTTCTATAAAATAGTGACTATCTACGCTACAACAAATATGTACAAGCATTAAAGACTTTCAAGCACTTTTAAAGCATGATCTTTTACGCGAACATTGCTATAAATTTGCATAATTTTTCCATTTTCATCAATCACAAAAGTCGAACGTATAATGCCTTCGTATTCTTTGCCGTAATTTTTTTTAAGCCCCCAAGCTCCATAAAGTTTTGCCACTTCTTTTTCACTATCACTCAATAAAATATGTTTTAAATCAAATTTAGAGATAAATTTTTCATGAGTAGAGGTGCTATCTGGACTTACTCCTAAAATCACAGCATTTTTATCGCTAAAACGATCATAATTTTGACTAAAATCACACGCTTCTGTTGTGCAACCTGGGGTATTATCTTTTGGATAAAAATACAAAATCACTTTTTTTCCGATAAAATCTTTGAGTGCTATTTTAATTCCATCTTGATTTAAAAGCTCAAATTCGGGAGCTTTGTCTCCTATTTTTAAATCACTCATTTTGCAGCCTTTGCTTTAATTTGCTCTACACTCTCTCCACCAAATCCTATATCATAATTTTCTACATCTTCTATCATTACAACTACTCTTTCTTTATTTTTATTATATTTTGTGCTTAAAAGATGAGTAATATCAGCTATAAGTTCAGCTTTTTTCTCCTTGCTTAATGCGGGTTTAGCTAATTTTATATTTACAATTGGCATTTTTTCTCCTTTTAATTTTTGTAATTATTTCAAATTTAATAAAATAAAACAATACTAATTATTGTAAAATCTGTAGTTATTTTTATAAAAATTTCAAGCTTTACTAAATTAAATCAAGCTTAATTCTTAATTATTTGCATTTAATGCAACCGAATTTAAAATATTATTAAAAGTTTATTGTTAGTTTATTTTTGATAGAATTGAGTCCTAAATTTTTAAAAATCAAAATTAAGGAAAAAAATGCCAGCTGATTTAAATGATTATTTTAATAAGAAAAATAAAAATTCCAATGAAAATAATCAAAAAAACTTTAATTTCAAAATGTCTGATTTTAAATTTTTTGGAAAAATTTCACCCTTTGTCTATACAATAGCAATACTAATCATATTTATTATACTCATCAAACCTTTTGTGGTGATTAACTCTGGAGAAATGGGGATCAAATCAAATACAGGTAAATACGATCCCGAACCTATCGCTCCAGGACTTCATTTTTTCTTACCTTTTATTCAAAAAATCACTATTATTGATACAAGAATACGACAAATCAATTATGCATCTTTTGAAGGTGCTAATGAAAATTTAAGTTCTGGATCAGGCGTTATCAATAAAAACAGTATTTCTGTTTTAGACTCAAGAGGACTTCCTGTATTTATAGATGTAACAGTGCAATACCGCTTAAACCCTTCTCAAGTACCACAAACCATTGCCACTTGGGGATTAAACTGGGAAAATAAAATTATTGATCCTGTAGTGCGTGATGTTGTAAGAAGTGTCGTAGGAAAATATACAGCCGAAGAATTGCCTACTAATCGTAATACCATAGCAGCACAAATTGAAGAAGGGATAGGAAAAACCATATCTGCTCAACCAAACAAACCTGTTGAACTTCGTGCAGTTCAATTAAGAGAAATCATCTTGCCTTCTAAAGTAAAAGAACAAATAGAACGTGTTCAAATTGCCAAGCAAGAAGCAGAAAGAGCAAAATATGAAGTTGAAAGAGCCAATCAAGAAGCATTGAAAAAAGCGGCTTTAGCAGAGGGTGAAGCAAATGCAACTATTATCAGTGCTAAGGGTAAGGCCACAGCTGTTAAAATTCAAGCTGATGCGCAAGCTTATTCTAATAAAGAAATCGCCAATAGCTTAAATAATTCTTTATTGACTTTAAAACAAATAGAAACACAAAAAGAATTTAACGAGGCTTTAAAAATCAATAATGATGCTAAAATTTTCTTAACGCCTGGCGGAGCTGTGCCTAATATTTGGGTTGATACCAAAGATGCTAAAAAACAAAGTTCCTTTCAATAATTTTTAGGAAAAAACGGTGATAGAAAAAATAAGAGAAATAGTGCTTTTTTATACCACTCATTTATACTTGGTAGATTATATGCTCATTTTGTTTATTTTTTTTCTTTTCACTGGAGTTTCGCTTTTATGTGTTTTTTTACGCCATAGACCAGTTATAGCGCTTTTTATCATTGCTTTAAATTTAATTTTTTGCTTCATAGTCTTTATTTTTGGATTTAAAATAATAGATCACGAGGCAAGAAGTAGAACTCTTGAAATTATATCTCAAAGAATGCTACATACCTCTGGAGATTTAATTGTTGATTTTAATATAAGCAATACCTCAAAACATGATTTTAAAGAATGTAAAATTACAACAAAAATTTTTAAAAATGTCTCGCCAAAAGATAATTTTATCAATCGATATAAAAATAAATTTATACCTTATAGACAAAAAAGTGCTGAAGTAAAAAACTTAAAGAAAAATACAACTCAATTTCAAAGAGTTGCCTTTGAGAATTTTCAATATGAAAATAACTTCACCATACATCTAGCTTCAGAGTGTTTTTAATGCAACTTACAATTTATCACTTATTCGCTTTTATTGTTATAATTGTTTGTTTTGTTTTAATTTGTGTTTTAATTTTTTTAAAGATAAAGCAAAAAGAAATAGCTTTAATGGCTTATACCATCAATACTATTTTTTCCGCATTATTGATTTACTCTATTTTTTTAACCATCAATCAATTTACCGTTCAAGCTAAACTTGATAATTTATCCTATACTAGAGATTTAAGAAATGAAAGCGTTATCATTAATGGAAAAGTAGAAAATTTAACTCGATTCAATATTAAAAAATGCTATTTAATGCTTAATATATTCAACAAACAACATGTAAGTGGAGATATTTTTGACGATAAAAATATCCGAAATGCTAAAATGAAAAATATGAGTGTTTCTTACACTATAGAAATTATAGATAATCTTCCTGGAAATACTTACAAAAATTTTTCAGCTTCAGTGCCATTTCCACCAAGCTTTAATGATGTAGAATTTTATCATACTTTTAAATGTTTTTAAAATAAAATTCACTATTAAGTATTTATTATTACCTTTTAATTATTTTTTTTAAAATAAATATAGATATTATATCCATTTGCAAAATTTAAATTATTTTTACGAAAGGATTAAAAAATGTTTAAATCTTTAAATATTGGCACGAAACTGATTTTATGTGCTGCCATAAGCATCATCATAGGATTAGCAATAATGATTTTTTTCATATCTTTACAAGTCTCTTCAAATATGGAAAAACAAGCTGAAGAAGCCATTACAATAGCTTCAAAAAGATATATAAACTATATGCAATCTGCACTTAACGAGCCTATAGTGCTTTCAAATACTACAGATATGGTGATTCAAGATATAATAAAAGATGATGGACAAGTTAATACTAACATAGTGCAGAATTTAATTAAAAATACTTTAGATGGTAGCGTTCATACCACTTATGCTTTTTTATATTTAAAAGATCCTTCAATACTTACTGGCGGCGATAAAGACAAATTCTTAAATAAAGACGGCACCTTATCAATGATTTTTTATGATTCAACTCTAGGAAGTGCCGGTGGAATAAAAATAACTCCTTATGAAAATCTTTATCAAAGTGCTCTTGTTTTGCAAAAACTTGAAAAAAATGCCGATTTTAATAATCCTCATGTTGAATTTGGAAAACCTATGAAATTAAACTATGGGCATGGCGAATTCCTAGGAATAAATTTTGCTGTACCGCTTTTCAATAAAAGTGGAAAATATATCGGATCTTTAGGTTTTTCTCTAGAATTTTCAGAAATGTCTAAAACTTTATTGGATCCAAAATTAAATTTTCATGAAGGCGATCAAAGAATCCTTTTCTCGGATGATGCAAGATTTATTATACATGAAAATCCTAAAGCACTTTTAGAAAAAATAAGTGATTATAATCATTCTCCTTCTGTTAAACCTATCGTAGAAGCGATTAAGGGGCATAAAGATTTACTTATAGATGATTTTCTTACTTCCACAGGATTTTTAAGCTATGCTTCTGTGGTATCCTTTAGCACACCTAATGATTCAAGTCACTGGAGTATATTAGTAACAACACCGCGTTCATCAGTTTTAGCTCCCGTATATAAATTACAATTTTCTATTATTATAATTGCTATTATCTTTTTAGTGATAGTTTTAGGCGTTATTTATATTTGCGTTAGAAAAATAATAAGCAGTAAAATCAGTATGACTTTGCATTATTTACAAAATTTCTTCCGCTTCTTAAATCATGAAACTAAAGATGTTCAAACTATAGAAATCCATAGCAATGACGAATTAGGACAAATGGGCAAAAT